>NZ_JBQSVO010000004.1:0-73607 GCF_052376275.1 Pseudoalteromonas sp. AOP7-A1-14
CTAGAGTCTGGGATTAAAATGCGCTAGCCGTGACCCTAACAAGCAATAATTATATTTTAGACTTGCACTAGTTTAAATTCTATAATTTTGATCATGGATCCGATCTTTCCCTTTGCTTAAGAATAAGAACTAAACATGGCTGGCTTTAAAAAACTCATATTTATACAATTAATATCTTGGTTGTTATTTGCAACGCTCGGTGCCTACTTTATTGCAGTGGGGTTTAATTCAGCAGTGAGTAATGCACAAAAAAAAGCGCAACTAGTAGTCAATAATTATATTAATAGCCATACAATTGAAGAAATTTCTCCTAAAAAAATTCAACATGTCCTATCAGACGGTACCGTATTTTCAAGCTTTATTGTTCGTAATCATGACGACATTGAAGTCGTCAATGTGCAATCCCCTACTTCCTTATCTACTATTGCACAGTTAGTTGAGTCAACTTTCGACTCGATTAGACCACAATTTGCGGTTAATCAAACGGCTGATATCAAAGTAGAATTTATAATAAGCGCAAACAACTTAGCAGCCTTATTACAGCAATCCCTACTCATTGTTATTTTAATCGCCGCGTTAATGGCTGTAATCCCGCTCATTTTTATGAAAGCTATACTTAGGCGCTTAAATAGAAATATAAGTATGACGGTAGCTGAAGTCATTGATGTGTATATTAATCAAAATCAAGTTAATGATAACCTTGAGTCAGCAATTGATAGCACAAAAATAAAACAGTTCGGTGCTGATTTGATACCTAGCTTTAACCGCCTATCTCACTTTTTAGAATCAAAACATGAAGATATCAAAAATGCAGCTCATTCAATAAAACAAGAAGCTTACAAAGACATTGTTACAGGGTTAGGTAATCGAAATATGTTTGTTGAATATTACGAAAAAAATATTGAGAACAGTGATAAAAGTACCTTTGGTGCTTTAGCGATGATCCGCTGTAGTGAATTACAAGCTATAAACCAAACCCGTGGTTATCAAAAAGGTGATGAATATATTAAAGGTGTCGCTGATGTTATCAAGCATATTAGTGGTACTTATACTGGAAGCAAGGTGTTTCGCTTAACCAGCTCTGACTTTGCCGTGGTACTTCCTAATGTACCTTTAAAAGAATCTGAACATTTTGGTGAAAACCTACAATCTCGTTTTACTCAGTATCAGCAAAACCAAGAGTTAAGCTCCGTAGCAAACACTGGTATTGTGGGCTATGAAAAAGGAAAGCCCCTTGGTGAGTTACTCTCTATTGTTGATAACGCTATGAGCATGGCACAATCTAAACAAGCCAATGCATGGCATGTACAACGTGAAACAGATCTTATGCATAATGCGAGTGCCGGCTTTGGTAATCAAAACTGGCGTAAAGTTATTAATGAAGTTATCGAGACTGAACGGGTGCACTTGGTGATGCAAAATATAATGCCATTAAGTAAAAATGTTAAAGCCTATGCAGAAATACAAGCGCGCTTCAAAACTGCAGAAGCTCAAACCTTACCAACCGCTTCATTTTTAGCGATGGCCGAAAAGCTCGATATGGCAATGGAGATTGACCGGTTAATTATTGACTCTTCCCTTGAAAAAATCAAAAACCTTAACTTCTCAGAGAGATTTTTTGGTCTGAATGTCACCCCATCAAGCGCTCATAATGATCAGTTTGTTATTTGGTTAGAACGGCGATTATTAAAAGACACTAATATCGCTTCAAAGCTAGTTTTTGAAGTCAGTGAATTTGGCTTACAGCAGAATATTAAAGCAAGTAAACGTTTCATTGATATGGTCCATCGTGTTGGTGCACGTATCACCGTTGAGCGATTTGGCGTTGGCTTAACATCATTTAAGTTTTTTCGTGACTTGAAGCCTGACTTTATCAAAATGGATGCCAGCTATACGCGTGGCCTAGAAGATGATAAAAACAATCAGTACTTTATGCGCTTGATGGTCGATCTTGCTCACCGTATAGGCGTCAGTGTTATTGCTGAGGGTGTAGAAAGCCAAGAAGAAAAGCATATAGTCGAAATACTCTGTTTAGATGGCGTACAAGGCTATTATATCGAGAAACCTAAAGCTATATAACACTTCGCTTGCTTAACAATGAACACTTACTGTTGAGTATTTACTAAGCAACGTCCCGACTACCGCCTATTTATTTCGACTATCCGTACAGACCTGTTGTTAAACAACCCAGAAAAAAGGATAATGTAGGCGTTTTTAATCGCGCGAGGCAAAAATGACAGAATACGTCTTGTTATTGATAGGCACAGTCCTTGTCAACAACTTTGTACTAGTACAGTTTCTTGGTTTATGCCCCTTTATGGGCGTATCGGGTAAGCTCGATACTGCTATTGGTATGTCACTGGCGACTACTTTTGTATTAACCCTTGCGTCAGTGTCGAGTTACTTAGTAAATCACTATATTTTAATCCCTCTAGATATCGGTTTTTTACGCACTATGAGCTTTATTTTAGTGATTGCCGTGGTCGTTCAATTTACTGAAATGGTAGTGAGAAAAACGAGCCCGACTCTGTATCGCTTGTTGGGAATATTTTTACCGCTTATCACTACTAACTGCGCGGTACTCGGTGTTGCGATTTTAAATATCAAAGAAAATCACTCATTTTTACAATCGGCTGTTTATGGCTTTGGTGCCGCAGTTGGTTTTTCATTGGTACTTATTTTATTTGCCGCACTACGCGAACGCTTAGCTGCAGCAGATGTACCTATGCCTTTTAAAGGCGCATCCATTGCCATGATCACTGCAGGTTTAATGTCGATGGCCTTTATGGGTTTTACCGGATTAGTGAAGTTTTAATATGACCTTGATGTACGCTTTAATAGCGCTGGGTTCGTTAGCGCTTATATTTGGCTTAATTTTGGGCTTTGCTGCTGTGCGCTTTCGTGTGCAAAGCAACCCGATTGTCGAACAAATTGATAATATTTTACCGCAAACACAATGCGGCCAGTGTGGTTACCCAGGTTGCCGCCCTTACGCTGAAGCGATCGCAAACGGCGATGAAATTAACAAATGCCCTCCTGGTGGTGACTCCACGGTTAAAAATCTCGCTGATCTAATGGGCGTAGAGGCCAAGCCTTTAGCCGGTGGTGAACAAGCTGATCCAGTAAAAACAGTCGCTTACATTAGAGAAGACGAATGTATCGGCTGTACTAAATGTATACAAGCATGCCCAGTAGATGCCATTGTTGGTGCGACTAGGCAAATGCACACGGTGCTAATTGATGAATGCACTGGGTGTGATTTATGTGTTGAACCTTGTCCGGTTGATTGTATTGATATGTTGCCTTTAGAAACCACCAAGCAAAGTTGGAAATGGCAACTCGACGCAATTCCAGTCACCCAAATAGATTAAGGCCACGCATGGAAAAGTTAATTGAACAAATAAAACAAGGTAAAGTGTGGCCTTTTCCAGGCGGGGTTCATCCGCCTCAGCAAAAATCACTGTCTAATACACATGCAATAATGCGGTTACCTTTGCCTGATAAGCTTGTAGTACCACTAAAACAACATATAGGTGCAAACGGCAAGCTTATAGTGGCTAAAGGCGAGCAGGTACTAAAAGGGCAAGCTCTAACCGAGCCGGCTGCCAATTGGTCCGTACCTATTCACGCCCCTACTTCAGGTGCTATTACTGATATTTGCCTTATGCCTTCTGCGCACCCATCAGCATTACCTGAGCTAAGCGTAATTATTACCCCGGATGGTGAAGATACTTGGTGTAAACTTTCCCCAGTTAATGATGTAACTAAACTCGACCATGATCAACTCGTCGAAATAATCCATCAAAGCGGTATCTCCGGGATGGGCGGCGCTGGTTTTCCAGCCTATGTTAAAGCCGATAGCAGAAAGCCTATCGAATATTTGTTAGTCAATGCTGTTGAATGTGAACCTTACATTACTGCCGATGACTTACTCATGCGCGAGCACGCAGAGGGTATAATTCGCGGTATTGAGTTAATGCAACAAATACTGACCCCCACGTTAACTATTGTTGGCATTGAAGATAATAAACCAGAGGCCATTGCCGCTATGCAAAATGCAGCGGCTCACAATGACCAGATTATCATTCAAACAGTACCAACGATTTATCCATCCGGTGGCGAAAAGCAACTAATAAAGCTGCTTACTAATAAAGAAGTTCCAAGTGGCGGCATTCCAGCAGATATTGGTGTACTAATGCACAATGTAGGCACTTTATTTGCTATCAATCAAGCCGTATATGAAGGCAAGCCACTGATTGAACGAGTGATCACAGTAACCGGTAATACTATTCATAAACCCGGGAATGTATGGGCGTTAATAGGTACTGAAGTTAAGCATTTGCTCGATTGCCAAGGGTTTTCGCCTATTCCGCAGCAATGCGTAGTAATGGGTGGCCCAATGATGGGCTTTACGTTACCAACGGTCAGAATTGGGGTGATTAAAACCACTAATTGTATTTTGGCCCCTGATCACCATGAGCTTGCTGAACCAGGCGCTGAAAAAGCCTGTATTCGTTGTAGTGCTTGTGCCGACGCTTGCCCTGCATCATTATTACCACAACAACTACAATGGTTCGCCAAGTCAAAAGAATACGATAAATTAAAAGACTACAATTTATTTGATTGTATTGAATGTGGAGCCTGCGCATACGTATGCCCGAGTGAAATACCATTAGTACAGTATTATCGCGTAGCTAAAGTTGAGATTAAAGAACAACAAGCTGAACAAATTAAAGCTGAGCGCGCAAGAGAACGTTTTGAAGCCCGAAAAGAGCGATTAGAACGTGAGAAAAAAGCAAGACAAAATCGTCATAAGCGCAAACCTGCGAGAAAATCAGCAGATGAAAAGCAAAAAGTAACGGATGCCTTAGCTCGGGTTAAAAAAGACTCAAGCGGCGATAAAGACGATAAATCAGCAGTTGCCGCGGCCATTGCACGTGCTAAAGCTAAAAAGAAAAATACTGAAGCTGCTGAACTAGAGCCTGATAACAGCGAAGTTGTAGCAGAACGTGCAGCGCGTAAAGAAAAGGCGCGTCAATATAAAGCACAAAAACAAGCGCAGCAAAGCGAAACGCAAACAGATAAAGTGGATGATAAAAAGTCCGCTGTAGCTGCGGCCATTGCTCGCGCTAAAGCTAAAAAAGCAGCGAAAGAAACTGAAGTGACACCTGAGCAACATAGCGAAGCGCCTGCTGCGGATGATAAAAAAGCCGCTGTAGCCGAGGCCATTGCCCGCGCGAAAGCTAAAAAAGCAGCGAAAGAAACTGAAGCGGCCACGGAGCAAAGTAGCCAAACCGATGAAGCGCCGGCTGCGGATGATAAAAAAGCCGCTGTAGCCGCTGCCATTGCCCGCGCTAAAGCTAAAAAAGCAGCAAAAGAAACTGAAGCGGCCACGGGGCAAAGTAGCCAAACCGATGAAGCGCCTGCTGCGGACGATAAAAAAGCCGCTGTAGCCGAGGCCATTGCCCGCGCTAAAGCTAAAAAAGCAGCAAAAGAAACTGAAGCGGCCACGGAGCAAAGTAGCCAAACCGATGAAGCGTCTGCTGCGGACGATAAAAAAGCAGCAAAAGAAATTGAAGCGACCACGGAGCAAAGCAGCCAAACCGATGAAGCGTCTGCTGCGGATGATAAAAAAGCCGCTGTAGCGCGTGCTATTGCCCGCGCGAAAGCTAAAAAAAATCAACCAGAAGGAAGTGATAAGTCATGAAGCTTACCATGGCCAGTTCTCCCCATAATCACAACCATAAGTCATTAAGCCGACTGATGCTGACGGTTATTTTAGCTTGCCTACCGGGGTTTATCGCACAGCTATATTTTTTCGGCTTTGGGGTATTAATACAATTAGTGATTGCCATTATTACCGTAAGTATTTGCGAAGCCGCTGTTATGCGTCTGCGTAATCGCCCTATTTGGCCTGCACTTAATGATGGCAGTGCATGGCTGACCGGCGTATTATTAGCATTAAGCATTCCTCCCCTAGCCCCTTGGTGGGTGATGGTAATTGGTTGTGTTTTTGCTATTGTAATTGTTAAACAATTATATGGCGGACTAGGCTTTAATTTATTTAACCCTGCAATGTCCGCCTATGTCTTACTATTAATTTCATTTCCTGTACAAATGACTAGTTGGCTACCTGTCAGCGAGCTCTTAGCAAACTCACTTAGCTTATCCGAGCAGTTGAGTGTTGTATTTAATGGTTTTACTAGCGCAGGTTTTAGCCTTGATCAAATCCGTGTTGGTATTGATGGGCTGACTATGGCAACCCCTCTTGATACTGTTAAAACAGATGTTGCTCACGGTTTAACGGCCTCTGAAAGTATGAGTAAAGCGCAATTTAATGAATGGCTTGGGCTAGGTTGGGGCTGGGTAAACTTAGGTTTTTTACTCGGGGGGCTTTACCTTCTTAAAGCCAAGCTTATAAACTGGCATATTCCAGTAAGCTTTATAGCATCATTAGCACTTTGCAGCGGCATTGGCTTTATTGCTTCACCAGGCACTGAGCCTGGAGTTGTTTTTCACTTATTCAGTGGTGCTACCATGCTTGGGGCATTTTTTATTGCCACAGATCCGGTGTCTGCTGCAACGACAAATCGAGGTCGTTTAATATACGGCGCCTTAATTGGTTTATTAATTTACCTTATTCGTACCTTTGGTGGCTACCCTGATGCGATTGCATTTAGCGTATTACTTATCAATATGGCTGTGCCACTGATTGATCACTATACTCAGCCTCGCACTTACGGTCATGGAGTAAGCGAATGATTTTTTCTTCAATGGCAAAAAATGGCACTATTTTAACCCTATTTGCCTTAGTTACTACAGGATCTGTCGCAATCGTGCAGTCACTAACCAAGGATCGCATCGCAGAGCAAGCGCGTATTCAGCTTTCGGCTCAACTGCAAGAAGTGTTAGACCCACACTTTTATAATAATGAACTTCACAACGATTGCGCCATAATCACAAATTCATTACTTGGTCCTTATGATAATCAAGTAATTTATCGTGCTCGTAAGAATGGAGAACCCGTTGCGTTAGTCATCCGCCACACTACCCCACGCGGTTACAGTGGCGATATAGCGTTATTAACCAGTGTATTTGAAAACGGCGAAATTACCGGTGTACGAGTAACGGAGCACGAAGAAACCCCCGGTTTAGGTGATAAAGTAGAGATACGAAAGTCCCCTTGGATCACTACATTTAAAGATAAAACCGTATTGAATGAAAACGATGAGCGCTGGGCGGTAAAAAAAGATGGCGGTAGTTTTGATCAATTCACCGGAGCAACTATCACTCCAAGAGCTGTTGTTGGCTCAGTAAAAGATGCGGTATTATTTTCAAAGCAGCAATTTCAAGCCGTATTTGATGCACCAAATGCCTGTGCAGAGGATAAACTATGAGCGAAGTTAAAGAGCTAATTAATCAAGGAACATGGAAAAATAATCCTGCCTTAGTACAATTGCTGGGTTTGTGCCCGTTACTTGCCGTTACATCGACCATTACCAACGCATTAGGGTTAGGGCTGGCAACGTTACTGGTATTAGTAGGCTCCAACGTCACTATATCAGCGGTTAGAAACTGGGTACCTAAAGACATTCGTATACCGGTTTTTGTTATGATAATTGCCGGTTTTGTAACTATCATTCAACTATTAATGAATGCCTACACTTTTGGTTTATACCAGTCTTTAGGAATATTTATTCCACTTATTGTCACTAACTGCGCCATTATTGGTCGCGCTGAAGCGTATGCCTCAAAAAATCCAGTTCACCTTTCTGCATTAGATGGTTTAATGATGGGCGTGGGCTTTATGCTGGTATTGGTTGTATTGGGCTCGATGCGTGAGCTTATTGGTCAAGGCACCCTATTTGATGGTGCAGATTTATTGCTTGGATCATGGGCTGCAGTATTACGTATTGAAGTATTCAGCTTTGATAACCAATTTTTATTGGCTGTTTTACCACCCGGGGCGTTTATTGGTTTAGGGTTATTAATTGCTGCAAAAAATATTATTGATGAACAAATAAAATCAAAAAAAACTGCACCGCCAGAAGCCGAAAAAGGCCCTCGAGCGCGAGTGACCAGCTTAACCTGAAGGAGGAGCACGCACCGTCACTGCGTGCTTTGTAGTTAATGAATAAAGAAAAACGCTACGAAATTTTATCTCGCCTGCGCGACAATAACCCTAACCCTGAAACCGAGCTTGAGTATTCAAGCCCGTTTGAGCTGTTAGTCGCGGTCACTTTATCTGCCCAAGCTACCGATGTTGGGGTTAATAAAGCCACTCGTAAACTTTTTCCAGTCGCAAATACCCCACAAGGCATATTAGACTTAGGGCTTGAAGGCTTACGAGATTACATTAAAACTATTGGTTTATTTAATTCAAAAGCCAATAACGTGTATAAGATGTGTGGCATGCTTGTCAATTTACATAACAGTATTGTGCCTGAAAACCGTGAAGCCTTAGAAGCTCTACCAGGCGTTGGACGTAAAACAGCTAATGTAGTCCTTAACACTGCCTTCGGTTGGCCAACAATCGCTGTAGACACGCATATTTTTCGGGTATCTAATCGTACAAAACTTGCCATGGGTAAAGATGTGGTTGCGGTTGAGCAAAAACTTGAAAAAATAGTTCCCAAAGAGTTTAAAGTGGATGTACACCACTGGCTCATTTTACATGGCCGCTATACTTGTGTAGCCCGTAAACCTAAATGTGGTAGCTGTATAATTGAAGATTTATGTGAATTTAAAGACAAAACAGAGGATGCTTAAATGCGCTTATTACATACAATGTTGCGAGTCGCTGATTTAGATAAATCCATTGAGTTTTACACCCAAACTCTGGGTATGAAAGAGCTACGTCGCGCTGATAATGAAGAGTATCGATATACCCTTGCTTTTGTTGGCTATGGCGACGAAAAAGATACGACTGTACTCGAGCTTACATATAACTGGGACCCTAAAGATTATGATTTGGGTAATGCCTACGGCCATATCGCGATAGAATTTGATGATATCTATAAGGCCTGCGACGATATCAAAGCTGCTGGCGGTACTGTTAGCCGTGAACCTGGCCCTGTAAAAGGCGGCACAACTGAAATTGCTTTTGTTAAAGATCCTGATGGTTACTCTATCGAATTTATTCAGAAAAAAGATTACAGTACTTTATAGCCTTTTCATTTAATTAAATAAAGCGGCTAGAATTAAGCCGCTTTATAAAGTGATAAAATTAAGTAATAAAAGTTACAAGCTGTAGTCGACAACTTTCATACCTAGCTTTTCAAGCTCAGGGCGTAATGTTTTTGCATCACCAACCACTAAATACACCATTTCTTTAGTATTTAAGTGTTTAGCAGCCAACTCATTAACCTGCTCCTTAGTAATTGTACTGACAATTTTATTGCGCTCTTTAACAAAGCTTGGCGGTAGGTCATGCTCTAAAATTTGTGCTAAAAAGCCTAATTTAGCATTAGGGGTTTCATATTTTAAAGCATCTTTTTGGTTAATCGCTTGACGCATAAACATAAGCTCTTCATCACTAATGCCATTTTCAGCATAGTTATTAAGTTCTTTGTTAAATTCAGTGATAGAAGCAACTGTCGCATCAGCACGAACAGCAGCTGATGCAGTAAAACCACCTGATGTTTCATCACCCCAAAAACGCGTTCGAGCGCCGTAGGTATAACCTTTATCTTCACGCAGATTTAAGTTAATTCTGCTATTAAAGTTGCCACCAAGCGCAAAGTTCATTAAGTTAGCTTTGAAAAATTCACCAGTTATGTCTTCAGCAATATCGCGCTTACCAATACGAATTTCAGACTGTGGTGCATCAGGCTTATCGACTAAATAAATAACATTCGTAGCTACTTCTGGTTCTGCAAAGCTTGCCGGTGCTGCAGGCGACTGTCCTTGCCACTCATCAAGCGTACTCACGAGTTTTGGTTTTAGTTCACTTTTATCAAGATCTGAAACCACAATAACCTCAGTACCTGACGGTTTAAAGTGGCTATTGTAAAAGCCTTTGACATCATCAAGTGTGATCGCAGCAATACTGTCTAAAGTACCGCCGTTAGGAAGAGCTGCAACACTATCACCGTATAATAGTTTGCTATAAGCATTAGGCGCTAAGTAACCGGCATCTTTTAATGCATGTTGAATATTTTGTAAGCTTTGTTGTTTATTGCGATTAAAATCTTCTTCATTAAACGCAGGTTTAAATAGCTTCTCTTGCACTAAAGCAAGGGTCGCATCTAAGTTTTTAGTTAGGCTTGAAACAAAAATATTAGTATGGCTATTAGCGGCTGAGATACGAATAGTGCTGCCTAACTTTTCAAGTGCATTACTCATTTCTTCAGTGCTGTAGTTTTGAGTTGATTCATTAAGTAAAGCCGCTGTAACAGAGGCAAGACCTACTTTCTCGGCTTGTTCATGATACAACCCTCCTGGCACTTTGATCAGTAATGATGTGGTCGGTGTTTCTGTGCTTTGCGTACCTAAAATATCAACATTGTTAGCTGTTTTACTTTCCCAAAGACTAGGTATTTCTACCGCGGGGTTTACACCTGCCTTTGGCGTTTGACTGCGATCAAAAGTATCAACAGCTCTTCGAGCGACTAAATCGTCTGAAGTGGTTGTTGATGGACCATCAAAGGCATGAGCTACGGGAGTAAAGTTATCCTTTGCTGCAATTAGTTGAGTTTGACCTTCTGGTACTACGCTCATAATAACTGATGCTTTATCTTTAACATATTGATTAAAAACACGCATAACATCTGCTTTGGTAACCGCGTTGTAACGAGCAATATCATCTTTAATATAGCTTGGGTTGCCGGTAAACGTTTCAAAAGCAGCGAGTTGCGATACTTTGCCTGATACGCTTTGTAAACCAAAAATAGCGCCAGATTCTATTTTTGCTTTAACTTTATCCAAGTCATCTTGCGTTACACCACGCTTTTCAAACTCGTTAAATGAGTCCCGAACAATTTTTTCAATATCTGCGAGCGCTTTACCTGAGGTTGGATTTGGTAATGCGTAAATGCTTAACGAACAAGCAAGTTCGCGACAAGGGTGGCTAACCCCAGCTTGTACTGCTATTTGGGTTTTTACTAAGTTTTTATAAAGTATAGAGTTATTACCCCCGCCGATGATCTCAGCAAGAATATCGAGCGGAGCTTCATCTTCATGGCGTGCATAAGTCGTTGGAAAGTTCATACTTAGTAATGGTAAATGCACTTTATCTTCCATTGAAATATAGCGGTCTTCGTCAAGAGTAACGGCTACTTTTGGTGCATCAACAACCTCAGGACCTTTAGGTATAGGCGCAAAGTATTTACTGATCAGCGGTAATACGTCTTCAGCGCTTATATCACCACCAATGGTGATTGTGGCATTATTTGGCCCGTACCAACGTAAAAAAAACGCTTTTAAGTCATTAACGTTGACGCGATTTAAGTCGTCCATATAACCAATTACAGGCCAAGAATACGGATGTCCATCAGGGTAAAGTGCTTGTGATACACGTTCATTTAAGCGGCCGTAGGGACGATTATCAACTCGCTGCCCTCGTTCATTTTTAACCGTTTCACGTTGTACTTCAAATTTTTCTTGAGTAACAGCATCAAGTAAAAAACCCATTCGATCAGCTTCTAACCAGAGCATTTTTTCTAATTGATTAACCGGGACGGTTTCAAAATAATTTGTTCTATCTGAATTAGTCGTACCATTTAGCGTGCCACCCGCTTCGGTAATAACTTTAAAGTGCTCTTCATCAGCTACATTCTCTGAACCTTGGAACATCATATGTTCAAAAAAATGAGCAAAGCCCGATTTGCCCAGCTCTTCACGAGCCGAACCAACATGATAGGTTACATCTATATGTACTAGCGGATCAGAATGATCTTCATGAATAATAACTGTTAAGCCATTATCTAATCGATATTTTTTATAAGGAATCCTTATTTCAGCTGCATTACTGTTCACTGAATCAATTAAAGTAACGCCAGGAATTGTACTTTTAATACTACTAGTTGCAGAGTCAATTGTATTTGTTGTGTTATTGCTACACGCCGCAAGACCCGAGCTCAATAGCACTGCAATTGCTATTTTTGTTAGTTTCATTTAGTGGTCCACTTTTTTATTATCTACTTGAGTTTAAAACTTAATAAATAAAGGGACAAGCGTAGTAATCGCTTTGCTAGTATTGATTTGTAACGAAGTATGAATAGCGGTCAAAAAATGAGGATATAATTTTTTATAAAGGGTAAATAGTTCGATATTTTACAGGGAAGATTATTTGAAGTGTATTTTGTGAATTTTTTTGAATTTAAAGTGATATGCTTAAAAAGATTTCTTTTTTACTGCTATGCATAGCTAATACGGCAATACAAATACCACAATAACTTTCAATTAAGAAAGTGGCGTCCCCAAGGGGATTTGAACCCCTGTTACCGCCGTGAAAGGGCGGTGTCCTAGGCCTCTAGACGATGGGGACGCAGTATTTATTCATAAACCTAAGCTTACTAAAACTGTGTCACTAGGACGACTGAATGGTTAAACTCGTTTCAGGCGAGTTGACTTAATAACACCCTACTCTTTTATTCTAAAGAGTGGCGTCCCCAAGGGGATTTGAACCCCTGTTACCGCCGTGAAAGGGCGGTGTCCTAGGCCTCTAGACGATGGGGACGCAGTATTTATGTGCAAACCTAAGCTTACTAAAACTGTGTCACTAGGACGATTGATAATTTAGACTCATATCATGAGTTTAAGGTTGTTACTTAATAACACAAATAAAGACTTGAGCTTTAATTGTTAAGCTATTTCCTCGGTATAAACCGCCTCATATTAAAAGTTAGCTAACATACTCAAGAAATTAATATTCTTGATTAATGTCTTATAGAGCCCACAATGTTATGTGCATTACTCTAAATTAACTTAAAAAATAAGTGGCGTCCCCAAGGGGATTTGAACCCCTGTTACCGCCGTGAAAGGGCGGTGTCCTAGGCCTCTAGACGATGGGGACGCAGAAAACTGCAACCCTAGGACATACACGAATGACTTGGTGGAGCTATGCGGGATCGAACCGCAGACCTCTTCGCTGCCAGCGAAGCGCTCTCCCAGCTGAGCTATAGCCCCAAATCATTTGCAAAACACGACAGGGTTAACCATGTCGTGTATCGCTGAGTGCGGGGCGCATTCTATGCAGCCGCCAAAATAAAGTCAACAGTTTTTTCCGCAACTTTATTTAAATGATTTAATTTTCAACAAACTGAACACTGAACAAGCATTCCTAACAAAAAAGACTGTAAATAAAGTATTAAATGCAATCTTATTACACTAACTCTATGCACTGACTATACTCGCCCTAACTATGGAAGTTAACTAAAGCTGTTGATTACTCAGTTAGATTAACTATTTAGTATTTTCAGGCTATGAACAAGCAAAACTAATCATACTAAACACTCACCATACTAAACAGTGATTTGGGGTATACATTTATATGCAAAATAGCTTTCTTTGACTTTCTGCCTTTCTACTCGCTCTGATGCACTGTCAGAATAGTACTATCAACAAAGATAAGCTTCGCTGGCTTAATTATAGTACAAAGTGCAAACTCACTTTATTCTCCCAGTGTGTATTATGATTATTAAATTCGATACGCAAGAAAGTAGCCTATTACTAATTAACGCTTATAAAATAGGCTACCCGACTCTCTTTGCCTATAAAACCCGCATCTAAAACATTTTTACGCATTCAAGTATTGACACCTTTACAACTCTATCTATAATAGCGCCCCACAACAACGCAGCTATGTGTTGCTGAATTCTATATGGGTGATTAGCTCAGTTGGGAGAGCATCGCCCTTACAAGGCGAGGGTCACTGGTTCAAGTCCAGTATCACCCACCATATAGAATAAATGTAATATGGTCATAAACTCTGTTACAAAATGAGAACATCACCGCCTTTTACAAGTAATGGCGATGTTCACTGGTTAAAGTCCAGTACTGTCTATATTGATAGTAGCGTGTTTAAGTTGTAATTTGGGTGATTAGCTCAGTTGGGAGAGCATCGCCCTTACAAGGCGAGGGTCACTGGTTCAAGTCCAGTATCACCCACCAAATTACAATATGCACAAATTATCTAAATGGGTCGTTAGCTCAGTTGGGAGAGCATCGCCCTTACAAGGCGAGGGTCACTGGTTCAAGTCCAGTACGACCCACCATTTTTAAAATGGTGTTTTCATTTAGATATTCTTTGCGGGTCGTTAGCTCAGTTGGGAGAGCATCGCCCTTACAAGGCGAGGGTCACTGGTTCAAGTCCAGTACGACCCACCATTTACTAATATAATGGTGGTGCAAAGAAACAGATTATATGGGGTCGTTAGCTCAGTTGGGAGAGCATCGCCCTTACAAGGCGAGGGTCACTGGTTCAAGTCCAGTACGACCCACCATTTAATCAAAAATTTATATGTGGGTGATTAGCTCAGTTGGGAGAGCATCGCCCTTACAAGGCGAGGGTCACTGGTTCAAGTCCAGTATCACCCACCACATATAAAACCTTTCAGTTAATTCTTCTATATACTTTGTTCAGTTAATTATTCTATATAACTACCAGCTAATGCTTCGAAAAATCAGCAATATCCTATTCTTTAGTAACTGTAATATAAGCTTAGATCCCCTTATCATAGACTAGACTGTTTATTATAGTCACAGTTATCTAAATTTGGTTGTAAGTTCATTTTTTTCGAAAGTAAAAATACTTATAGTTAAGGAGCAACCACTTGCTCAAAGCTATATGAAACAATCCCTGAACGGGAAAGCTTTCGGCAACTGCGATTTGCAGATCATGCTATTTCGGCAAAAGAACAATGTTTAGCCGAAAACTTTGATTTAATAGTATGCTCATTCAACCTTACTAAACGCCAAGACGGTTATCAACTGTATGAAGAACTTCGTTTTAAACGCTTAATAAAGCACTCTACTGGCTTTATTTTTATTTCTGCCCAAAACATATAACCCACTAGTACATAGCGTCTTAGGATTACAGCCAGACGACTTCCTTGTTAAACCATTCACTAATTTACTATTTAAAAGAGCGTATCGAACGAGTTTTACTTCGTAAGCACGATTTACAACTAATTTATAACTATATTGATGATAACAAAAATTAAAAGCATTAAATTTAATTAACCTCACCCTTGAAAATAAACGCAGTACTTTTGCGTCTCAAAGGGGATGTATTACTCAGCTTAAATAAAAATGAGTACGCCAAAGCTTTTTTAGATCTGTGCTTAACATTCAAAAACTCATTTGGCGTGTGTTACCCACTAATTAGCTTGGCGCGTTATAACTCAACACTTATAAATTAAAGCTTTTTTAGTGCTACCGCATTGATACAGTAACGCAAACCACTTGGCATAGGTCCATCAGGAAACACATGACCAAGATGGGCATTACACACATTACAAACCGTTTCAACACGCTGCATAGCAAGGCTTTCATCGCTGTAATAGGCAATAGAGTTTATCTCTGCGGGTTGCGTGAAAGACGGCCAGCCAGTGCCACTATCAAATTTTTCATCACCATCAAACAGTAAATTGTTACAGCAAATACAAGCATATTTACCTGGTTCAAACAAAGTACAGCTGTCTGAGCTATGGGGTCTTTCTGTGCCATGATTACGCGTCACATAATAAGCTTCTTCGCTTAACTGTTCGCGCCACTGAGTATCGGTTTTTTCGACCTTCCTACTTGGCTCAGGGTTACCGTTACTAGCAAAATTTATAATATCATTCCAGTTCAACATGGTTGACCTCACAAAGTTAGATGAGAAAGTTTATTACTGTCTACATTATCACGATAATGCGTCAATAATTTTGATAACTTAGGATTTATTCGTACTTCACAAAAAGGTTTTTGTGGGTTGCTATAATAGTGGTTTTGATACTTTCAGGTGAGCTTTTAAACTCACCAACCGGGAGTGCTTGTATTATTAAGCCTTGACTGTATCAGATTGTTTAGCATTAATGGCTTGGTTTGCTCTGTGCTAAATGTATAAACCGCTGACCGGTATTTATCTGGTATGCTGTAAATAGCAATTAAATCAGTTAAATTGATGATGTCAGGGACAAAAGTGACTCTTGCTGCTTTACTAGGCTCACTAACTATACTAGCAACGTTAAACCAACCCTGATCAACCTGCCCCCTCTTAAGGATGAAAATATAGCTTCAGTGCCCTTCCAAAACACCGATAATTTGCAGCATGAGTATGCTGCTATGAAACCCTTAGCTCTGTTTTAAGAATCAGTTTATATAATTACTCAAACTATACCGATTAAGCCTTTTTTTGTTTCAAATCAGGGTGATTTTTTGTAATTCTTTACTGGTAAAAAAGCGCTTTAGGTACTCTTCAAGCTCGGCTTTGCTTGCTGGTAAGCTCACTTTAAAATCACTTTCATCATGATTATAAAAACATATAAAATTATCTTTCGTCTCAATACTGTCAATACTGCCAATAACTAGGCAGTGCGGGCCGTTTTTACTATCAAAGAAGCCATTGAGGCTAAATGCTAACACATGCTGGGTATCCCGCTTTAAGAACTCACTGACCGGGTTACGCTTTTTAAAAAGTGACGTTAACCGATAACATGCAGAGCAGAAAATAAATCCCCACAGGGCAATCACAAAAATAAACCACGGTTGTTGCCATACAGGCGTAAAAACAGCGCCTAATATCAGCAGTAAACCAATAGCAAAAACGACCAGTGCGATACGCAGGTTAATATTGCTCATACATTCCCTATTTTTATTTTTCATCCGTTATTGGATCAGGCCAGTCTTTAAAAAACACCGTTAAATAACGGCTTTTCATAAGGTACAGTAACACCCATAAAACAGCGACCATTTGCAGCGCTAAAAACAATGAAAAAACATAGTTACTATGAGCTGCTTTTATCACCAGCCAAGTTAAATCAAGTGCAGCACACAATAATAAAGGCCAACGCATAAAGCACCAAAATTTAGCTAAGCGCGCTGCGGTTTGGGTATTTTTTTGTGGTCTTCGCAGACAAAAAACCAGTGCCGGAATAATAGCCACAGCGCCAATTGCCAACGCTTTAAAAAAATCTTCTTTGGTAGTAAAAGCCAACGACATTATATCAAGCTCAGGGCGCCGGCTTAGCGCTGCAACAATCCAAATAAAATAAGCTCGCAATAATACTAATAAGCTTAAATGAAACGCTATCGGTGTGCGGTAGCTACCATGTTTATCCCAATATTCAGGGCCAAAGCGCATCATAGCTGATTTTTCTTATCAGCAATAACACCTAATACTATAAAGGCAACTAATACTGTTACCCCAAGCCACTTGATACCTAGCATCATTAATAACTGACTCAAAAATGGTGTCACAAAAACCACCATTAACCCAAAACCAAAACCGGTTACTAACACAAAACACGCTACGCGAATAATGAAGTGCCGCCTTAACACAAAGCGTTTAGTAATTTTTATTATATCATTGGCATACAATGAAATTAAACACACTACCAGCAACAACGAAATATTGTATAAATGCGGCGCTAGCCACTGCCCAAAGGCAATTGCAACCTGACTAAATGCATTAATAATACTATCCATTATGCTTTGCCAGCAACGCGATTAAATCGGCTTCAGTTAAAATATCAATGCCGAGACCTTGTGCTTTAGTCAACTTAGAACCGGCTTTTTCGCCAGCAATTAACGCATCAGTTTTAGCCGACACACTACCTGATACTTTAGCGCCTAAGACCTGTAAACGAGCCTTAGCATCATTACGATTAAGTTCACTTAGTGTCCCGGTAAGTACATAAGTAAGCCCTGCTAATGGCTGTGACTCTTCACTTGGGGCACTTAACGCAGGCCAATGAATACCTTGTTCGATAAGAGCATTAACCACGTCCATATTATGGGCTTCATTAAAAAAACCACATACATGAGTGGCTACGATGTCGCCTACATCACTGACTTCTATAAGTGCTTCGGTGCTTGCTGTTGTTACTTTATCAAGAGTTAAAAAATGCTGAGCTAAATTTTGCGCAGTCGCTTCACCTACTTCACGAATACCTAGTGAGTATAAAAACTTTGCTAAGGTCGTTTGCTTTGCATCGTTAAGCGCGGCCACTAAGTTTTTTGCTGATTTTGGCCCCATACGCTCTAATGATTCAAAGTGGCCTTGTTTTAAAATAAATAGATCAGCAGGAGTTTTTATTAGCTCGCGATCCACTAGCTGATCAACTATTTTGTCGCCTAGGCCATCAATATCCAGCGCCTTACGTGAAGCAAAATGCTTAATTGCCTGTTTACGCTGCGCTTGGCAAACAAGTCCACCAGTACAACGTGCTACAGCTTCACCCTCAACCTTTTCTATGTGAGAGTCACAAATTGGGCAGTTTATTGGAAATACAATATTCTTAGCATCACCAGGGCGACGCTCATGCACCACTTGGATAATTTGTGGGATCACATCACCTGCACGGCGAATAATGACCGTGTCACCAATTTTAACACCAAGTCGTGCTATTTCGTCTCCATTATGCAAGGTTGCATTTGAGACCGTTACCCCCCCAACAAAAATCGGTTCTAAACGGGCTACAGGTGTTATTGCGCCTGTGCGCCCAACTTGAAATTCCACATCTAAAAGTTGTGTTATCTCTTCTTGCGCTGGAAATTTATAAGCAATTGCCCAGCGCGGCGCACGAGCCACAAAACCTAAACGTTCTTGGTGCTTTTTGTTATTTATTTTAATAACTACACCGTCTATTTCGTATTTAAGCGCACTACGACGAGTTAAAATATCTTGATAATAATCAAGTGCCGCTTGCTGGCCTTCAACTAATTTAGTTTCGGGGCAAAGGGGTAAGCCCCAATCGGTCAGTTTTGCGAGTTGCTGGTAGTGCTCGCTAGGTAATTCACCATCTGTTACTACGCCAATACTGTAAGCATAAAACATCAGTGGCCGCTTAGCCGTAATTTTAGAATCTAATTGGCGCAAACTACCCGCGGCTGCATTTCTTGGGTTAACAAATACTTTTTCGCCATGTTTTTCGGCCTCAGCGTTAAGCTTGTCAAATCCACGGCTATCCATGAATACTTCACCGCGGATTTCAATTTCGCTAGGGAAATCCTCCCCCCGCAATTTAAGAGGTACGTTACGAATGGTTTTAACATTTTGCGTAATATTTTCACCAATATGACCATCCCCCCGAGTAGCTGCCTGCACTAATACGCCATTACGATATAAGATAGACACCGCTAAGCCATCTAACTTTGGCTCACAGCAAAAGGTAAGCTCATCATTATCCATTAAGCGCTCTTTAATACGACGATTAAAGGCTGCGAATTCTTCTTCGCTAAAAGCATTGTCTAACGATAACATCGGCACTTGATGCAACACCTGCTCAAATTTATCCAGTGCAGCGCCTCCCACTTTTTGAGTTGGTGAGTCAGGGCTTTGAAATTCAGGGTTGGCTTGTTCAAGTTCGCTTAATTGGCGTAATAATCGGTCATACTCAGCATCAGGTATGCTGGGGGTATCGAGCACATAGTAATTATGATTATGCGTTTCAAGTACGCTACGCAACTGATTTACTTGCTCTAAAATAGGGCTAGACATGAAAACCTCAGAAATTTACATAAAAAAAGCCACTTTAACGAGTCATCATTAAGCGGCTTATTAAAACTTAACTTTATTTGAAATAGTTACACTGAAAAACTACGCACTTTTTCAACATACTCGCGCACACTCTCAACGCTCATTTCCTGGCGTTTTGTATCTAAAATAGTTGCGCCAAATTCATCGGCTAGCTTTTTAGCTGCGCTGTGTAGCATATTAAATGCGCTAAGCCCATCGCCATCACACGGCAAGGTCATAAATAAACTCACTCCTGCGGTGCTAAACTGCTCCATATTATCAACATCGAACGTACCTGGGTTGTACATATTCACCAAACGAAACAGTACTGGCCCATGCCCTGCAGGATCTAAGTGACGATTGAAAAAGCCTTCTTCTGAATATTTAAAGCCAAGAGTGTTCACCGCAGGTAATAACTTTGAGCCTTCCATGGTAAGGCCATCAGGCATCTGAATGTGTACAATAATAAAATCGCTTGGCTGAGCAGGCTCTGGGGCGTCATTAACTTCAGCTCCACTCTCATCTGCAGTTTTTGCTGCGTCGCTTGCTGTATCATTATCATTGTGCTCTTTTACCGCTTCACCATCGCTATTAGCATCAGCTTGAGAGACTAACGGGTCATTGTGCTCATCTTCGGCACTAAAATTAATATCACCAAACTGCGGTTCGTCACGTTCTTGCATCATTGGTTCTGTCTTTGGTTCGCTATCATGCACCGCAGCGACAGACTCTGACGGCTCTACGCGTTCGCTATGAGATGGCATGGGCGCATCTTTTTTACGTACTGACCATAAGCCATGTATTAATAACCCACCAATGACAACTACACTGATAATGATTAAAACCCATCTTAATTCTTCGGCCATCCCCTCACCTTTTCTTATTTGATCTGCCTAAATTATACAATTATACGTGTGCTAATTGCACCGCTTGTTCGATATCTACCGCCACCATCCGCGATACGCCTGGCTCAGCCATGGTTACACCGGTCAATCGCCCTGCCATTTCCATAGCAATCTTATTATGACTGATATAAATAAACTGTACTGATTGTGACATTTCTTCCACTAATCGGCAAAAACGCCCAACATTCGCATCATCAAGTGGTGCATCCACTTCGTCCAGCATACAGAATGGAGCTGGATTGAGCCTGAATATTGAAAACACTAATGATAATGCGCTCAGCGCTTTTTCTCCACCACTTAGCAGGTGAATTGTTGAATTTTTCTTTCCCGGTGGTCTTGCCATTATACTAACACCACTTTCGAGTAAGTCATCACTGGTTAATTCCAGATACGCACTGCCACCACCAAAAACTTTAGGAAATAACTCTGCAAAGTCTTTATTAACTTGATCGAAGGTCGTTTTAAAGCGACTTTTGGTTTCTCGGTCAATCTTTTGAATAGCTCCTTCTAACGTGCTAAGTGCTTTGGTTAAATCATCTAATTGATTATCAAGATACTGACTACGTGTTTGTGCTTGTTCAAACTCATCAATAGCGGCTAAATTGACTGCCCCTAAATCAGCTAACTGCTGAGATGTTTTATTAAGCGCACTTTGCATAGTTGCTAAATTGACTGACTCTGGAAGTGTATCAAGTACTGTTTTTAAGTTTTGTGCTAACTCTTCAAGTGGCTCAAGCGCAGCTTGCGCCTTAACCATTAAACTTTGCTCTTCAATGGCAAGCTTTTGGCTTCGCTCTTGCAACGTTATCAGCTCACCTTGAGAAGATTTAAGCGCCACCTGTTTATTAATTAACTCTTCTTTAGCCTCAGCTAAATCCGTTTTTAATTTACTTATAATATCTTCAAATTGCTGGTGTTCACCAAGTAGTAATTCAATTTTCTCAGCGACTTCTTCTAACGGAATGACAAGATCTTCAAGTTGCGTTGTCAGCTCTTGCACCACTTCATTTGCATTGCTACTGGCACTTAAGGCATGCGCTAGTTTGGTTTCACTTAACTGGCATTCACTGCGCGTTTTTTGCTCGCTTAAATTAGCTTGATGGGCCTGCGTTTTATATTGCTCTAGCTGATCACTTAACTGCTTTAATTGCTGCTCATCATGTTCTAAATCACTCTGCGCGGCTGCTAATTTAGCTGCTGACTCATCACGTTGTCCACTTTCTAAGTTTAGTTGCTCCGTGTGCGTAACAATGACTTTATTAATTACTTTGCGCTGTGCGTCAAGCTGCTGCTGTTTTTGTACAAACTTAGCGTGTTGCGCTTGCCATTGTGACTGCTGCTCTTTAAGCATATCGCGCCGCGTGCTGGCTCCCGCGATTTGCTGCGCTAATTGATGTACCGCTTCTTTATGAGTATCTAATTGCGCTAAAAAGCTATTATATGTACCTTGCTGCTGAGCTTCATGTTGCTCTGCCTTTTTAAGTTTTGCGCTTAAATGCTCAACAAGTTCAACACACTCGTGAAGTTGTTTATGCTTTAGTAGTAATGAGTTTTCGCTGTTGGTGGCGGTCTCTTTTTGCCAGTTATGACCATAAACATTACCTTTGGAATCAATTACTGCAAGCCATTTATTATCTACCGGGTCTGTGCTTTTTACGCTCTGTTGGAAGCCAATTTTAGTTAGTAGCTCAGGGTAAACACCAAGCTCGATAAGCGCCGCTACAGACCCCTTAGTCACTTTTGCATTGTTTGGCCACACACTATTATGTGCTACAGTTTTGCTTACATTTAGGTGTTCAAGCCCCAATAAAGCTTGTTCTACTACGTGTTCATAACCACTTTTAACTTCCAGCTGAGCTAAAATATTCCCTGAGCCCGTGAGATCATTTTCACCTAATGTATAGCCGTCTAATAAACTACTTAAAGCGGCTATTTTGGCTTTGTTTTCATTTAATTGCTGTGCGATATGTTGTTTACTTTGTTGCTCTGTTTTAAGTTCACTGGCAGCAAGCTCTGCGCTGGTTTGTAACTTATTTAATGCAGTTTGCTTTGTTGCTAATTGCTGAGTTAACGTTTGCATTAGTTGCTGTTGCTGGTCTAATTGGCGACTTACCGGACTGCTTGTCAGTTCTTCAAGCGCTTGATTAGTTTCAGCGTGTTGGCTATTGATATAATGTAAATTTTGCTGTTGCTGAGTAAGCTCACTTTGTGTTTTAGCATACGTTTCATTTAATTGTTGCGAACGCTCATTCAGCTGCTGCCAATACGTAGCACTTTGCTGTTTTTTATCCTGTAAACTAGTGACTTGCTCATTCATTTCTTCAACTTGCTCATTACACACTAAGCTGTATTCTAGCGCCTCTTGTAAGGCGTGTTGAAGTTCATCACTAGCACCTTGCTGAGCTAATTGCAGCTCATGACTTTGCTGCTGCAATTGCTGTTGTTTAGTAAGGTTTTGATTCGCAACTTGCTGCTGCTGCTTTAAACTTATTTGCTGCTGCTCAGCGCGAGTTAGCTCGGTGTGTATGGTGTGTTGTTGTTGCTGGGCATCGCTTAGTTTTTGTTGTTGTAACTGTGCCTGGCTTTCAAGACTTGCTAATACATCGTCGTGCCCTAAATGCGCTTGCTTAAAAAAGTCAATTTGCTCATTTAATTTTTCTATTTGGTTAGTTTTATCTTCTTGTTGTTGATGCAACTTTTGCCACTTTAACACCGCAATCTGGCCTTTAAGCGTGCGCTCGGTTGCTTTAAATTCGCGGTACTTTTTAGCGTCAATCGATTGCACGGCTAATTTATCCAGCTGAGCTTGTAACTCTTTTCGTACATCTAATAAACGTTCTAGATTTTCGCGGGTACTTTTAATCCGAGTTTGGGTTTCGCGGCGTCGTTCTTTGTATTTTGAAACGCCAGCGGCTTCTTCTAAGAATACCCGAAGCTCTGCGGGTTTACTTTCAATTAAACGCGAGATCATACCTTGCTCTATTATCGCGTAACTGCGAGGACCAAGCCCGGTCCCTAAAAAAATATCGGTAATATCACGCTTGCGGCATTTGCTGCCATTTAAAAAGTATAAGGATTGACCATCACGAGTGACTAAGCGCTTAACGGCCACTTGGTTACGATCAGCAAATGTGCCGGGTAAATGCCCTTGGGTGTTGTCAAAAGTAAGTTCAACTGAAGCTTGAGAAATTGGTTTGCGATTAGTTGAGCCATTAAAAATAACATCGCTCATGGCATCACCACGTAAATTTTTTGCTGAGCTTTCACCTAGCACCCAGCGCACCGCATCTATCACATTAGACTTGCCGCAGCCGTTTGGGCCGACAACGCAGGTCATTTGGTCTGGAAATGGGATTTTAGTCGGCTCTACAAACGATTTAAAACCAGCTAATTTTATGGTGCTTAAGCGCATCTAGTTGTTTTACCACCTTTTATTACTTGTAAGCGCTAAGCTTAACCTAATTTATGTTAAAAGGTTAAGCTTGGCGTTTAAAATTATCTAAAATGATCCCGGTCGCCATCGCAACATTAAGAGATTCTGCCATGCCATACGCTGGGATAGTTATTTTGTCACTAATAAGTGCGGCGCATTCATCGCGGATACCATGAGACTCACTTCCCATAAGTAACACGGCTTGCTGTTTAAGTGGCGTACTATGGATGCTTGTACCTGTTAAAAAAGCGCCATAAACCGGTAGTTTCAAAGCCTTTAAATAGCTTGGCAAATCCACTTGGCTCACAGCAACGCGGGCAAACGAGCCCATTGTGGCACTAATCGTTTTTGGACTGTAGGCATCGGCGCTATCATCACTAGTAACAATATGACTAATGCCATACCAGTCAGCAACACGAATAATAGTGCCGAGATTACCCGGGTCAGATACGCCATCTAGAGCTAAAATCAAACCATCAGGCGCTGGTAACTCAACATCAGACATTGTAACAATTGCAACAGCAGCATTGTTTGATACCAAGGTGCTGGCTTTTGATAAACTGGCTTCATCGGCGAAGGTGACTTTGTGGCCTTGCAGTAAAGCTTTGTTGTCATTTATAAAGTTTTCAGAGCCAAAAATTTCAACCACCGACAAACGACTATCAAGTAACTCTAGAACGTTTTTTTCACCTTGCACAAGGTATTGATTATATTGCTTGCGGTACTTTTTTTGACCTAATGCACGAATTAACTTGAGTTGGTTTTTTGAAATCATAGCAGCCTCATATTTTGACGCCCAGAGTATATACCCAAGTTACCTTAAGATGCGAGCATCGTTGGAATTAAAAGCGATTTAGGCAAAGTACTTATTATCCGAATTCAGGCTCTAAAAAATGGCTATTCCTTTATGGAATAAATAGCGATGTCGATGAATATTACTGAGCTAATTATCCAAAATTAATTAACCAAGAATATTCCATTCTTGATTTAATTTATGTTTTTGGTTAAGTTATCCTTACTTATGGACAAGGGGTAATAAACATGGAAATAACCTCTACCCAATAACAGATACGAATCCAGAATTAATCAGCGAAAATACTTACTCGTATAACAGCCGAAATGCTTTTCTCCTTCGTTTTAACGGTTATGTTCGCTTGTTGGATAAGCCACTAACGTGTTCGGTATATTACTAACATAAGGAAGTTAAATGCAAATACAAGGACAGTATTACTATCCTGCGAGCAGCAAAAGTGAAATGCGCATTGCTCATATAAACAATAACCATATTAAGCTACTTGATTTACGCGATGAGCTTAAATTCGAACAAGCTATTGCACAGCTTGCGCTATCAGCAAATTTACCGGGACTTGCCGTTGAACTTAACTTTACCGATGGTGGCCGCTTTGTGCCTGACGATCCGCAGTTTCGTTGGCCTTTTACAACGAAGCAACAAAGCTTAGCGAAGCGCATTACTAAAAATAAGCTGTTAATTGTATGCACACTCATATTTATAGCTGTTCTTGTTTGGCTCCTGCTGTATAAAGCTATGGCAAATAATGTAGTTGAACGAATGAGTGAGCAAAGCTTTTACGTTATTGAGGAAATGGTTCTTGAGCCAACTAGTATAGGTGATGAGCAACAAGAAAAATCACAATTACAATGGGCTCAGATACTAGATGCGTTAAAACTTGATGCTAAACACTTTTAAGTTGTCTATTCATAAATATAGTTATTTAGCCACAGCGCGTTTCCTTACCTCATGGTCGACTGATGCGTGATCTCCGACAATCGAAAATAAACCAGGGCCGCTGTAAGCGATTATCCCTCATGAAGTGGCCATATTCAGCATGTATTCCTATGGTCGTGTAATTTTCTAGTACAGCCGTAGTACTGGCGGTTATAGTTGCTAATTTAGAAGGTGTTGCTGGGGTAAAGTGGCGAAACCGACAGCTCTTGACGAAAAGATTTATCAACCCGCCGAAGTAAGCTAGACAGATAGAATACACAAGAAAATACAGCTTAGCTTGACTGAGCTAAGCGTTAGCGTTTTTTTATCACTGATAAAAGTACCCGAGGTTCTGCCCTACACAGAAAGCGCCGGGGTCATTAGGTGAACGACTTAAGTCCAAGTTCCATAAATACACTCTGTGGATTATCGGTATATGTACCAAAACTACCACATCGTTCAAATCCTAAGTTTTCATAAAGATTAATTGATTCAGTTTGCTTAGGGCCTGTCTCGAGTCTGATGAGTGGAATTTGCACTTCACCGGCATAATGCAGCAGAATTTGCATAATACGTCGAGACAATCCTTTACCACGATAACTTGGTTTAACATAAAGGCGGCGTATTTCACCGTATAAACAAGTATCAAACTGCTTAACTATCGCACCACAGGCAACAATACCATCTTCATTTTTTAAACCAATTGCGTAAACATCTGGGTGATTCAACTCGTCAAGCGTAAGCGACTGCGCACAGGCAACAGGATATAAAGAGTTTATAAGTCGATCTATATCAGCAAAGACATTTATTGCATCTTGGTCATTCGAATTTAAATCGACTAACTGCATAGAGTATTTCAACTTTATATTAAAAATTTGTTTCAGACTATACGCAATTGTAACAAATGAACAACCTCATTCAGCCTATTTTTTGCTTATTTAAACGTTTAAATGGGCCATACTTCTATATAGACTCCAAAAATGCTTAAAAAATGCCGCCAAATAACTATATTGACTGCTTATTACTCAACTATCGAAAGGAAACTATTTTTTATTTAAATATAATCTAAAAACTTTCGATGCTCAATGCCTGCTAAATTAGCGTTTACTTTATTAGGATGCTTGTATTCTCGCCAATTAGCGACATTGCGGCCAATATTTAATTGGGGAAAATCAACATCACCTTCTACTGACAGCCCTAAAAATTTCTTCAATACTAATAAGCTCCCCTTCTCACTAACATCAATTGATAAAAAATCATCACGTCCTGCAAAGTAGCTAAATACTGCTTGTTGATGTTTTATATAGCAATTAGTTAAATCACTCTGGGTCAAAGGATGTATTGAAGGAAAAGTATCATGAAAACTCCGCTTTAAAACAGGACTAAAGTGTCCCCCTTTAAGAGCTAGATGTGGTGCCATTTTCTCAAGCAGCATAGTAATTGAAGGAAGCCACTTTGCTAAATCCCTATTTAAATAAACAAACTTTGAACCGGGAAATAATACATCTAGCTGCCTATAATCACTAAAGCAAGGCGCATCAGATACCGCATCAGCGACCTCAAATGCTTTTTTTGTAAAGGCTGTATGTGCAACTGACAACCCCATTTCCAGCAATGCTACACTGATGCTAGTAGTGCCCGTTCTGGGCAGACCAATTATAAATACCTTAGACATCATGCAACCTATTTGAAAAGAGGAAGTATTATATACCCATATACAGGCATATACCTAGCCCACTAAAAACAACATAAATAACACTCTAAGAGCAAAAATATTAACATCTGAACTGAAGTCTGAGGCAATATTCACAATCAGTTTTTCAGTATGTTATTTTAGCTAAACACTTTGTTACGCAAAAAGTCTGTTCAAAATGATTAAGCATTTTTATAATGGCTGATATAACAAAATAATTTGAGGTGCTGACGTGCAGTTTACCCAAGGTATGGAATACTTTTTTTCTGGTTTTAAATTGATCTCGCAAAAAGGATTAAAACGTTTTGTGCTTATTCCTCTATTAATCAATATTATACTTTTTGGTAGTTCGCTATTTTTTTTATATGGTTGGCTAACAGACGGGTTTGCTTATTTAAATAGCCTACTACCTGAATGGTTAAGTTGGTTAGAGTGGTTAATGTGGCCGATCGCGGTGATGGTGATTTTATTTAGTTACAGTATGCTATTTACGGTGATCACCAACTTTCTTGCCGCTCCGTTCAATGGCCTACTCAGTGAAAAAGTAGAAATGCATTTAACGGGACAAAAAATTAATGACGATGGTTTTGCTGATCTTCTAAAAGATGTACCTCGAATGTTAGGCCGCGAGTGGACTAAACTTTGTTATTACTTGCCTCGCGCTATTGGTTTTTTTATTCTGCTTTGGATTTTACCGCTAATAGGGCAAGTCTTATGGATATTATTTACTTGCTGGATGTACGCAGTTCAGTATAAAGACTACGCCTTTGATAATCATAAAATCAGTTTTAATGAAATGAAAAATGATTTGACCGAAAAGCGCAGTTTATCGTATGGGTTTGGCTTAGCTGTAATGTTATTAACAGCTGTACCATTTGTGAACTTAATTGTAATGCCCGTCGCCGTATGCGGTGCTACACGCTTATGGGTTGATAATTATCGCTCTAAATACCGTGATTGAATAAATTTTTAAACGTGTATCTAAAAGCACACCATTACTTGATGTGCTTTTATCTGGTAGGTGCTAGCTATACAAATTTTGCGGTACTTTCGTGACATTTAAATGAACGGTGATTTCTTCTCGGTCATGATAAAGGTGCTTCGCTTGTAGCTCATAGCTAATACCATATTTATCAAGCTCTTCTCTGATCATAGTTAAACACTCATAAACACTATCGAAGCGTTTTTTCATGGGTAACTTAAGATTAAAAATAAGTTCTTTTGCATAGGCATTTACCGCCCAATCAATCATAAGGCTCGTTACTTTAGTCGGTTTTTCTACCATGTCGCATACTAACCATTGAATATTGCGTTTTTCTGGTCGGTATTTAAACCCATCGGCGCGAAAATGCTTTACTTGGCCGGTTTCCATTAAATTTGCATTCATCGGGCCATTATCAATAGCACTGACAAACATACCACGACGCACAAGCTGATATGTCCAACCACCGGGGCAAGCGCCTAAATCAACACTACGCATGCCAGGCTGAACACGTACTTCCACCTCGTTAGGCGGGATAAACACATTAAACGCCTCATCAAGTTTTAAAGTTGAACGACTTGGGCCATCACTTGGCATCCGCAAACGTAAAATCCCCATAAAAAATGGGGAGTTGTTATAGCTATAAGAATGCCCAACATACGCAGTATTATTAGCTAAAAATAATACATGCATAACAGGACGATTAGCTTTAGCCTCACCTTCTTTACTACGTAATAAAATATTTTGTTTTTCTAAAGCCTTTTTTAACGGTGTCGATATTTTTTTACAAAAAGTCAGTAGCTCTTTACCTTCATTGGTGTCGGGGGTTTCAACTCTAAGCTCTGAACATAAAGGGAAATCAGCAGCAGCACTTTTAATCGCTCCTACTCTATCTTCAATTGCCATGTTTTCAAGCAAAGTACCTGCGAACCACTGCCGTGCAAATACCATATTTTTAAAATCAACTTTTTTGATTATTTCGTCGCTGTGGGAAGCTTCAAAACACTCATAAACGACATAGCCCGTATTTGGCTTAGCTTTAACATAGCCTGCAAAACCTTGCTCTGCAGCATGAAAGGTTATTTCAGCAGCGGCATCATTTTCAAAACCACTACGACAATAAATTACTACACTCGACATATTAATAACCTATCTAAAACTTAAAACGTGCAACTTGCACGAGTAGAACTGCCCAGCCAATCACAAAACAAACACCACCAATGGGCGTAATTGGCCCAAGCCACTTGATGCCTGTAAGAGCAAGTAAATACAAACTACCACTGAATAAAAGAATACCTGCGATAAAAAAGCCTCCCGCCCAGTTAAGTGTTAGCCCCCACTTGATAAGTATCGCCACAGCAATTAGCGCAAGCCCATGAAACATTTGATATTCAGCGGCGGTTTTAAACACCCCTAAGGCATATTCTGAAATACGACTTTTTAAACCATGAGCTGCAAATGCGCCTAATACCACTGACAACATACAAAAAATACTGCCTGTCATTAGAAATAGTTTAATCATTTATTAACACCTTACTTGCTGAATAATTTTATAAATTTTGCAGCACTGTGCGCTGCGAATTGGCGATTATCACTCTCACTAACCCCACTTTTTTTGCGGGGCTTTAACGAGTGGTCGCCATCTGTTAGCCAAGTAAATGTTGGCGAATGAGTTAATTGCATTGCTGAAATTTCATCTTTAGTACCAAACGTATCGCGTTCCCCTTGAAGCACTAAAAAAGGACAAGGAATATCAACAAAGTGTTCTGTACGGAGCTTTTCTGGCTTAGCAGGTGGGTGAAACGGATAGCCAAATACCAATATTCCTTTAATCGGCTGTGTACTTTCACATGCAAGCATAGATGCCATGCGCCCGCCCATTGATTTACCACCAATAAATAACGGTAACTTAGGGTTTGCGTGTGTAAGTACTTTTTCAAAATAAGTTAGTAACTTTGGTGCGCGCTCTGGAGGCCGGCGTTTGCCTGTTTGCTTTGCTATTTGCATATATTCAAAATCAAACAAACCAACATCAATGCCTTGCTCACTTAACCGTGTTGCCATATTTTGCATAAAGTCTGAATCGCTGCCAGCCCCTGCCCCATGTGCAAATATAAACTGTGCAGCCGCTGGTTGCTGACTACTTTTAAACCACTCAATTAACATAATTCTATTACCATTATTAGTACTCTTGTTCTTGCTCAACGAGGCCAAGCATCCACTCTTTAAATGATACGATTTTACCCAGCTCAGTTTGCGATTCACGGATTACTAAATAATAGGCATTTTTACTTTCTAAACTATGGCTAAATGGTATCACTAAGCGCCCTGCATCAATATCAGGTTTAGCCAGTACGCTATTGCCAATTGCCACACCTTGGCCATGTACCGCAGCTTGCAGCACCATTGATGAGTGACTAAATATAGGGCCTTGGTTAACTTGTACATTACGAACGCCGGCGGTTTTCATCCAGGTTTTCCAGTTTTTACGAGTAGTATCGTGTAATAGTGTATGGTTAGCTAAATCACTGGGTTGGTTAAGAGGTTTAAGCCCGGTAAGTAACATAGGGCTACACAGTGGCACTAAATATTCGGTGTGTAACTTATGTGTTTGCACGCCACTCCAATGCCCACGACCATAATAAATAGCAATGTCTACATCATCGGTCAGGGAATTTTCGTCTTGATCTTGGGCTTTTATTCGCACATCAATTTCAGGATGTAACTCATTAAATAAACTAAGTCGCGGCACCATCCACTGAATAGCAAAGCTTGGCGTTAAACTTACGGTTAATGAACCTTTTGCGCCGCGTGCTAGCAGTTTATCGGTGGCATCAATTAGCTGAGTAAAAACTTCTCTAATATCTAAAAAATAACCTTGGCCTTCTTCGGTTAATAATAAAGACCTATTTTTACGTAAGAACAATTTTAAGCCTAAATGCTCTTCCAGGGTTTTTATTTGATGGCTAACTGCGGCTTGCGTTACATAAAGCTCTTCTGCGGCTTTAGTAAAACTTAAATGGCGTGCAGCTGCTTCGAACGCTTTGAGCGCATTGAGAGGAGGAAAACGTCGCGACATACACACCAAACTTAGAATTAGTTTTTCTTATGGAATGAATTATACCCAAACCATCTCAAGATGCGAGTTTCAGTTGGAATAAAAAGCGATTTAGGCAAGCAATGATTACGAGTAATAGTAGCTCTGTTGTTAAAATCAATAACCTAGTATAAATCGCTTTTAAACAACCCCTTTGAACGTTTAACAGAGACTTACTCTCATCGTTGTTACTGCTTAAAAAGACTGCCATTGTTGCAAAGTAACGTCTTGGATATTATGCCCCTGTAAAACCCTGAATTCTGCACTATGAGGTAGCTTGGATATATATTCGACATTAAAAAAGCGACCAGAGTCGCTTTTTTCAAACCTTAGTACCACTTATAAGTTATCGGCACTGGTATCAAGTGGTGCAAGACTTTTTATCAACTCATCAACCGCTTTCATTTGACTCAAGTAGCCTTCTAACTTACTAAGCGCAAGTGCACATGGGCCATCACATTTAGCTTCATTTGGGTTTGGATGCGCTTCAATAAATAAACCTGCAATCCCAAGAGCCATACCGCTTCTTGCAAGTTCAGCAGCTTGAGCACGACGGCCATCAGCCGAGTCACTACGCCCACCAGGACGCTGTAATGCATGAGTGGCGTCAAAAATAACCGGAGCCATCGGTTTCATATCATCCATGCCTAGCATATCAACCACTAAGTTATTATAACCAAAGCTTGAACCACGCTCACAAAGGGCGATGTTATTGTTACCAGCTTCATTAAATTTAGTAATGATATGACGCATTTCGCGTGGCGCTAAAAACTGTGGTTTTTTAACGTTTATTACTGCCCCCGTCTTTGCCATAGCCACAACCAAATCAGTTTGTCGTGCTAAAAAAGCAGGTAACTGGATAACATCAACTACTTCTGCCACAGGTGCTGCTTGATGAGGCTCATGAACATCGGTAATTAAAGGCACATTAAACGTATTCTTTATTTCTTCAAATATTTTTAGGCCTTCTTCCATACCCGGCCCGCGATATGAATTTATTGATGAACGATTCGCTTTATCAAATGAAGCTTTAAAGACATAAGGAATATTAAGCTTATTGGTTACTTCAACATAATGCTCTGCAATGCGCATAGCCATATCACGCGATTCCAACACATTCATGCCACCAAATAATACAAATGGCTTTTCGTTCGCCAGTTCAATATCGTTAATTTTAATTAGCTGATTATTCATATTTATTCCTTAAGGAGCAACAGCTTGTAACATTAAGCCACAAATGTAAGCCATATATGTACCCACACCATAGCCTAGTACGGCAAGTAATACACCTACTGGCGCAAGTGATGGGTGAAATGCAGAGGCTACTACTGGCGCAGATGCAGCCCCTCCTACGTTAGCTTGTGAACCCACAGCCATATAAAATAATGGAGCTTTAATTAATTTAGCCACCAGCAACATTAAGCTGGCATGCGTAAGCATCCAAATAAGGCCAATAACAAAGTACAGTGGTGTTTCAAAAATAGCTGTAATATTCATGTGCAAGCCAATTGACGCCACTAAGATATATAAAAAGCTAGAGGCCACTTTAGAAGCGCCAAAGGCTTCAATATTTCGTACTTTAGTAAATGAAAGAGAAATACCAATGGTGGTTGAGATAACAATTAGCCAAAAGAACTTGCTGTTTAGGCTGTACTCTTGTGCCCATGGGAAATTAGCGCCAAAGTACGGGCCAAGGAAGTCGGCACAAAAATGTGCAAGGCCTGTAATACCAAATGCAATGGCAATAATAGTCATATAATCATTAAGCGTAGGCATACGCGCATGTTCAGCATGAAACTTTTCAACACGTGATTTTAGCTCTTCAATTGCACTAGTGTCGGCGCCTGTTTTAGCATCAATGGCCTTGTGGTTCGCTGCCATCAATAATAAAACCGCCATCCATAAGTTAGCCACTATCACATCAACAGTAACCATTGCTGAGAAAATATCGCCGCCAACGTCGAACATTTCTTTCATTGACGCTTGGTTAGCACCACCACCAATCCAGCTACCAGCAATAGTTGTCATACCACGCCAAACAGCATCAGGGCCATGGCCACCTATCGCTTCAGGAGCTACGGCACTCATAATGATAATAGCCAGCGGACCACCAATCACAATACCAACGGTACCGGTTAAAAACATGATTAATGCTTTAGGACCAAGATTTATAATCGCTTTTAAATCAATACTTATGGTAAGTAAAATTAAACAAGCAGGGAGTAAGTAACGCGATGCTACAAAGTAAACATTTGATGCATGGCCATCAACAATACCAAAGGTATTTAATAACGAAGGTAAAAAGTAGCACAGTAGTAACGCAGGCACGTATTTGTAAAACTTCTGTAGTGTCGGGTTTTGACTATGCGAGGTTTTAAAAATAAAGCCTAAAATAACTGCTAATAAACCAAATACAACTGCATCATTGGTAATTAGCGCAGTATGGGTTTCAGCCATGGGATTTCCTCAAATTAATGGTGAGTTTTGTTGTTGTCTTCAATTTCTTCAATTTGATGCATGATAATTTCAGTTGCAGGATCATCAGGACACTCATCAACGAAAAATTGCAAATCATCTCGCGCCATTTTAGGGCAATCAAGTTGATTAAGTAAATAACCGCGATCGCGGCGTTCGTACGGATCATCGCCAATCATAGCCATAAGCATATCTACACATGATAAGGCGTGACCAAACTTATTCTCAGTTATAAACGCCCATTTTTGCTGAGCCAAATAAAGTTTGTACACTTCATCGTCAAAGACTAGTTCTAACGGCTCTTGTGCATCGCCGTTTTCTTCACTGGCATTTTCAGGAGTAATATACCAGCTTTGCTGACCTGAACTTGGCTCTAATAAATAGCCTTCTTCATCACTGATTGCCACATGTACGTTTACTTCGCTTTGGTTAATACAGACACCGGCATCAAAGCCTGCATGTTGAAGCAAATGGCACAATAAAACCCCCAAGCTAGTTGGTGAGCCACTGCGCATGGCTAGCGTGTAGCTAAAGCTATTTAAAGTATATTCAGGCACTTTTAAGCTCGAGACACTAAACAGCCATTGCGTATAAAACATATCAACAATCGCATCTAGACATTCATGTTGATCATGATGTTGTTCACACACTTCGCTTACTTGATTTTCAAAGTCGCTGATCAATGCAAAGCTTTCACTCAACGAAGATTGAGGATCCCACTTCAATTCAGCACTAATACAACGATAAAGCGGAGCAGGAGTAAACGCATCATCTTGATAGGATTCATTTTGATCTTCAAACCAAGGAGTGGTCATTAATACTGCACATCTTTTATTAGAAAACGATGCGCTAGTTTACCTAGTTTTTAACTGAGTTACCAACGCATGTTAGGGTTTCCCCAATCAGCAACTAAAAAGCGCTCATTGGGGATAAGAATAATTAAAGTATAAGTGGGGTTTTAACTACGGCTAAATAACCTATTGCTAAAATAACCGCGGTTGTTACAAGTAAATAAGCAACTTTAGCTGTCATCGCTTGTTGTTTACTGGCAATAATACCGAGTGCAATGTAAGCAATAACTAAAATAATTTTCTCGAGTAACCAAGGCATTTCTAGTGGGTTAAAGCCGGCCATTACGATTAATGTTATGGCTGACACCAGCAGCAATGTATCTGTTACGTGGCTGCCAATAAAAACCAGTTTGTTTTTTGCAATAGCACCTGTGCCTATTCGTGAAAAAGAACGCACATAAAATAATAATACGCTAAGTACGGCAATTGCCATGTGAGTGTGTTTTACTGCTAAATAATCCATATACCCCTAGTGACTCTTAGTTAAATAATTAATCGGGAAAACGCATTAATACGTCCTCAAGTTCATTAACTGACTGATTAAATACATCAACCAGTTTAGGTTCGAAATGTTTACCTTTTTGTTTATTTCGTCTACTACTTATTCAATCAAGTAAACAAGCCGTTTTATAACAGCGTTTATGGCGCAATGCATCATAAAAATCTGCCAAAGCAGCAATTCGACTATAAATATGTACTGGCTCTTTTCAGACCTTCGGGAAGCCAGTACCCTCTCATTTATCTATGGCGATCACGTGCAATTATATTGTACGCGAGGAGTCTTTTAAAATCGCGTGACTTTTTTTCTATGGGTTTTCGTTATCTCCCACTCATCTTGCTCAAGTTTCGCAGGCTTATTTAAAATACTACCTTGATGTACCGACTTTAACCACACCATTTAATTCTTGCTGCGGTTCATCTAAAAACAAAAAATCATCCAGCATAACGAGTCTTTAGCTATACTTTTGTTAGGCATTACTTTTATTCTGGCCATTGAGCAAGTGTTACACGATCATTATTACCTAAGTCTTTAACTGTGAGTATATTTATATATGCCATTTCTGTAAAAACACGTCGTACTTTAATGCTTTGTTCAAAACCATGCTCTAATAAAAGATAACCATTTTTTTGTAAATAATCACGCGATTGAAAAATTATATGTTTAATATCTGCCATACCATCGTCTTCAGCCACTAATGCTGAAAGCGGTTCAAAACGCAGATCACCTTGGTTGAGATGAATATCATCCGACTCAATATACGGAGGATTACTTACTATTAAGTCAAACTGCTGCTTAGTAACGGCGCTCATCCAATCGCTTTGCAAAAAAGTGACATTGTTAAACCCGAGGCGCTGTTTATTAATATTTGCAAGCGTAACTGCATCACTTACCCTATCGACTCCGGTTATTTGCCAGTTTGGCATTTCGCTGGCAAGCGCAAGGGCTATAGCACCGGTGCCGGTACCTAAATCAAGTACCTTGGCATTATCAGGCAAACTTAAGCTAAGTGCATGTTCAACCAGTGTTTCAGTATCAGGACGTGGAATAAGCGTAGCAGGATTAACTTGTAGCGGAAGACTCCAAAATTCTCGAAGCCCAGTAATATGTGCCACCGGTTCGCCATTTACACGGCGCTTGCAGTAGTCATTAAATTGTATTTTTTGCTCTGTGGTTAAATGCTTTTCAGGCCACGTAAATAAATAACTGCGTGGCTTTTGCAAAACATGCAGTAGCAAAACTTCGCTATCGAGTTTTGCACTGTCGCTGGTATTTGCTAACTGTTCAACAGCGTTAGCAAGCGCTTGCTCAATACGAGTGGGCACGCTTATTCGTCACCCATTGCAGCCAGTAAATCTGCTTGATACTCCTGCATCAATGGTTCAATAACGGCGCCTAAGTCACCGGCAACCACTTCATTTAAACGATATAAAGTAAGGTTAATACGGTGGTCTGTAATACGCCCTTGTGGGTAGTTGTAAGTGCGAATACGCTCTGAACGGTCACCACTTCCCACTAAGTTACGTCGTTCAGACGCTTCAGCCGATTGACGTTTTTCGTCTTCAGCTTGTTGTAAGCGTGCACCGAGTACTGACATCGCTTTAGCACGGTTTTTATGCTGCGAACGCTCATCCTGACACTCAACTACCACACCACTTGGTAAATGGGTAATACGAATAGCTGAATCCGTTTTATTAACGTGCTGACCACCCGCTCCTGATGCGCGAAAGGTATCTACTTTTATATCTGCGCTATTTATTTCAATTGCTTGTGCTTCAGGAACTTCAGCCATTACTGCCACAGTACAGGCAGAGGTATGCACTCGCCCTTGTGATTCGGTTTCTGGCACGCGTTGCACTCTGTGAGCGCCTGATTCAAACTTAAGTTGACCATAGACACCTTCACCGCTGATGTGAGCAATTACTTCTTTGTAACCACCGTGTTCACTTTCGTTGGTACTAACAATTTCCACTTTCCACTTTTTAGTTTCAGCGTAACGGCCGTACATACGAAATAAGTCACCGGCAAAAATAGCCGCCTCATCACCACCCGTCCCTGCACGAACCTCTAAAAATACGTTGTTATTATCTTTCGGATCTTTTGGCAACATTAATACTTGTAGTTCGTCTGCTAAGCGAAGAACCTGCGCTTTTGCTTCTTTAAATTCTTCTTGTGCCATCTCGCGCATATCAGGATCATTATCTTTAAGCATTTCTTCAGCACTGGCCACGTCATCTTGCGCTTGCTGATAAGCTAAAAAGGTTTTTACAATTTCTTCTAACTCCGAGTACTCTTTTGAAAGCGTACGAAAACGATTCTGATCGTTAATTACAGAGGGGTCACTTAATAGTGCTTGCACTTCTTCGTAGCGTTCTACTAAGGTTTCTAACTTACGATAAACGGACTCTTTCATTTAATTGCTATTCCTGATCAATACCTAACATTTTCTTTAATTGGCGTAACTGAGCCACTTCACCTTTTTTCGCTGCATCTTGAATAGCACGTGTAGGCGCGTGCATCAGGCGATTGGTTAATTTGTTGGCTAGTTCTAAAATTACTTTTTCAGCGTCTTTACCGGTATTTAATTGACCTATTGCTTTGTCTACCAGTTCAGACTTTACATCTTGTACATCTTTACGATAATGACGAATTAACCCCACTGAATCGAGGGAGCGCATCCACATTGCAAATTCAGCGCTTTTATCGGCAATAATAATTTGGGCTTGCTCGGCTGCGTGCTCACGAGAGGCAATATTCTCGCTTACAATGGCTTGTAAGTCATCAACTGAATATAAATACGCCGCGTCAAGCTCTCCAACTTGGCTTTCTATATCCCGTGGTACAGCAATATCAATAAACAACATCGGTTTGTGACGACGCTGTTTAAGTGCTTGCTCCACCCCCCCTTTGCCAATAATAGGCAAGGTACTAGCGGTTGAACTAATAACAATATCTGCTTGATGGAGTCGCTCAGGCAATTGTGCAAGAGCAATTACATCACCGCCTACGCTTTCGGCTAAGCCTTTAGCTCGCTCAATGGTGCGATTAGCAACCGTAATTTGTTGTGGGCCACTTTGGTAGATATGTTTAGCAACTAACTCAATAGTTTCACCAGCACCAATTAGCAGCACTTTGGTTTTATCTAACTTACCGTAAATATGCTTAGCTAAATTTACCGCTGCATAAGCAACAGATACCGCGCTGGCACCTATTTCAGTCTCAGTTCTAACTTGCTTGGCTACTGAGAAGGTTTTTTGAAATAGACGATCAAAAACCAAACTGACAGACTCGTGGTTTTTCGCACTATTATAAGCTTGCTTGATTTGCCCTAATATTTGTGGCTCACCTAGTACCAGCGAATCAAGCCCACACGCGACCCGCATCAAATGGTTAATCGCATCATTATCTTCATAACAATAAATATTACTGCCTAGTTCTTGTTCATCTAAACCATGAAAATCTGCAAGCCATTGCAACAGTGTTTGGGAATTCTGTTGCGCGAGGCTACAATAGATCTCTGTACGGTTGCAGGTAGAGATAATCACCACCTCATTAAATTGGGCATGACTACTCAATTGCTGTAACGCCTCAGACAACTGCTCAGGCGAAAAGGCGACCTTTTCACGTAAATCTACGGATGCTGTTTTATGATTAATACCAAGTGCTACTATGGTCATATCTGCCAAATATTGCTAAGCCCTGCTCGAAAGGCAGCATTTTACCAAAATTCATTGGAATATGGAAAGTAAGGAACGACATTTGATTCGACATAATTTGATTTTACTACTATTTTTTTTATTTTTAGGTGGTTGTGCGCAAAAAATAAATCAGCAAACAGTCCTTTATGATGACTGGAAAGCACAATTAGCGATACAAAATAACTGGCAAGTTGAAGGTAAACTGGCTTTTATAAGCCCAGAAGAACGCCAATCAGCCAATTTAAACTGGCAACAAAAACAGACGCTAAACGAACTGGTATTAACCAGTTTTATTGGTACCCGTATTTTAGGCCTTAAGCAAACCGCATCCGGTGCAGAACTTAAATATGATGGCGAAACCTATCACGATACTAATGCAAGTCGTCTCTTATCGCGCTTAACCGGCTTTACTATTCCACTTGATAACGCTAAGCAGTGGCTAAAAGGTACAGTAACTGACGGTGATATTAAACTTGACTCATTAGGGCGCACCCAACAAGTTAGTTACACAGATAATTCGGGCCTAAAATGGCTGATTCAATATAGCGAATATCAGCAAATAGACGGTTACTGGTTGCCAAAAAATCTCACTTTAAAACACCAGCAACTAAAAATTAAAATCCAACTTTATCAATGGCACTTTAATTAATATGAATTCCCAGCATACTCAGAATACTTCTTCAGCTTCTTTTTCATTAATGGCTCCTGCCAAACTTAATTTATTTTTGCATATTAATGGTAAGCGCAGTGATGGCTATCACGAGCTTGAAACATTATTTACGTTTTTAAATTTTGGTGATGAACTGACCTTTACTGAAACAAAAAATAATGAAATTGAAGTATCGGGTGATACTCATGACATCGAACTTCACGACAATTTAATTTACAAAGCCGCTTTATTACTAAAAAAACACACTCAAGTTAATAAAGGCGCAAAAATAAATTTAATTAAAAAGCTCCCAATGGGCGGTGGTGTTGGTGGTGGCTCATCTGATGCAGCAAGCACTTTATTAGGCCTTAATAAGTTGTGGGATACCCGGCTTTCGAAAGCGCAGCTAGCCGAAATAGGCCTACAGCTAGGCGCTGACGTGCCTGTATTCATTAACGGTAAAAGTGCCTTAGCACAAGGCGTAGGTGAACAGTTAAGCGAAGTTATCCTACCCGAAAAGTGGTACTGTGTGGTACACCCAAAGCAACATGTTAGCACCGCGCAAATTTTTACTCATCCTGATTTAAAACGCGATACAAAAAAATTAAAAGGTGAGTGGCAACAACACCATGTATGTAATGATTGCGAGCCATTAGTTAAAAAGCTCTGCCCTGAGGTTGAAAAAACCCTCCAGTGGTTGCTAAAATACGCTCCGTCAAAGATGACTGGCACAGGTTCTTGTTGTTTTGTGGAATTTTCAACGCAAAAAGAAGCGCAACAAGTGCTTGCAGACCTCCCTCATAAATGGGACGGTTTTATTGCTAATAGTGTTAATTTATCTGCCGCCCATACGCAGTTGAATGCTATACTTTGAACAACGAAGTAACGTACAAGTAAACTAGTTAATTAACTCTCATGAGTTGGTTAGTCCAAAAATTCAGTGCCTGAGGAACCCTACCGTGCCTGACATGAAGCTCTTCGCTGGTAACGCAACACCTGAGTTAGCTCAAAAAGTTGCAAAACGTTTATATATTGAATTAGGCGATGCTGTTGTTGGCCGTTTTAGTGACGGTGAGATCAGTGTTCAAATTAAAGAAAATGTCCGCGGCTCGGATGTTTTTATCTTGCAATCAACCTGCGCCCCTACAAACGATAACTTGATGGAGCTTATCGTTATGGTTGATGCATTACGTCGTGCGTCTGCTGGTCGTATCACAGCTGTAATCCCGTACTTTGGTTATGCCCGTCAAGACCGTCGAGTACGTTCTGCACGTGTACCAATCACTGCTAAAGTTGTTGCCGACTTTTTATCAAGTGTCGGGGTTGACCGCGTATTAACGGTTGACTTACACGCTGAGCAAATCCAAGGTTTCTTTGATGTACCAGTAGATAACGTATTTGGTAGCCCAGTATTACTAGAAGACATGAAAGATCGTGACTTTGACGATGTAGTTGTCGTTTCACCAGATATTGGCGGCGTAGTTCGCGCACGTGCTATTGCAAAACTATTACACGATACTGACTTGGCTATTATTGATAAGCGTCGCCCACAAGCGAACGTTTCTCAAGTAATGCATATTATTGGTGATGTTGAAGGCCGCGATTGTATTATCGTTGACGATATGATTGATACCGGGGGTACATTGTGTAAAGCAGCTGAAGCATTGAAAGAGCATGGCGCAAAACGCGTATTTGCTTATGCAACGCACCCTATTCTTTCGGGCAAAGCCGCTGAAAACATCCGCAACTCAGTAATTGATGAGGTGATTGTAACCGATTCAATTCCTCTGTCTGAAGAACTAAAATCAATTGAAAAAGTGAAAGTATTAACACTTGCAGACATGTTAGCGGAAACAATTCGTCGTATTAGCAACGAAGAATCTATCTCAGCGATGTTCGAACACTAATTTAGTTTTCCTACACCGCACGATAAAAGCACCTTTAAGGTGCTTTTTTTATAGCTGTTGTTTCTTTTACCTAGGGGCAGTGGTATGATAGCGCGCCTTTTGGCTAGGGACCTTGGTCGCAAAGGCCCTAACACTTTTAATTATTTGGAGACATCATGTCTGAGAAAAAATACACTTATAGCGCTGAACTTCGCGTAGAAACTGGTACTGGTGCGAGCCGCCGCCTACGTCGCGAAGACAAAGTTCCTGCGATCCTTTACGGTGCAGGTAAAGATGCTGTAGCACTTACTTTCGCTCATAAAGATATGAACAAAGCACAAGAAGACGAAGGTTTTTACACGCATATTCTTACTGTTGATATTGCTGGCGAGGCTATTGAAGTTATCTTAAAAGATATTCACCGTCACCCGTTCAAGCCTAAGATCACTCACCTTGATTTCCAACGTGTAGATGCAACACATAAACTTCACACTAAAGTACCTTTACACTTCATCGGTGAAGAGATCGTAGGTAAGTTAGGTGCAACTGTTGTTCACCAATTAACTGAAGTTGAAATCACGTGTCTACCTAAAGCACTTCCAGAATTTGTTGAAGTAGACGTTTCTGATCTAGTAGCTGGTGATTCAATCCACCTTTCTGAACTTAAATTACCTGCAGGCGTTCAATCTGTAGAATTAGGTAAAGGCGAAGGCCACGATCAGTCAATAGTTACTGTTAAAGCAAACAAAGCAGCTCCAACTGAAGACGAAGAAGCTTCAGACGCTGCAGAATAATATTTAAGGTCTTGCACCTTGAATTCTATTCAAATGCTTGTGGGCCTGGCTAATCCAGGCCCCGAATACGCAAACACTCGCCACAACGCAGGTGCTTGGTTCATCACTGAACTTGCAGCACGATATAACTGCACGCTAAAACACGACCCTAAATATCACGGCCTAACTGGCAAAGTGATCATCCAAAACCAAGAATTTAAATTATTGATCCCCACCACATATATGAACTTAAGTGGTAAATCGGTCAGTAGTTTAGCTAATTTTTTCAAAATCCCTGTTGAAGACATTTTAGTCGCTCACGATGAACTGGATTTAGAACCCGGTGTTGCCAAATTAAAAAAAGGTGGCGGACACGGTGGCCATAATGGTTTAAAAGACATTATTGCTAAAATGGCAAATAAAAAAGATTTTATGCGTTTACGCATAGGTATTGGTCACCCTGGACACCGTGAAATGGTAACAGGTTGGGTGCTTGGAAAAGCAGCTAAAGAAGACCAAGAAAAAATGGATGCTGCGGTTGATGAAGCTGTTCGTTGTATGGAAATACTTGCAAAAGATGGTGTGTTAAAAGCACAAAACAGACTACATTCTTTTAAACCGTTATAAATAACGATTGAACGAATCTAAACAAGGTATCTTACTATGGGTTTTAAATGTGGCATCGTCGGTTTGCCTAATGTTGGCAAATCAACACTTTTCAATGCATTAACTAAAGCGGGAATTGAAGCCGCTAACTTTCCTTTTTGTACCATTGAACCTAACACCGGTGTGGTTCCAGTACCAGATTCTCGCCTAGATGAACTAGCTAAAATTGTTAACCCACAACGCATTCTTACAACAAGTATGGAGTTTGTTGACATAGCAGGCTTAGTAAAAGGCGCCTCAAAAGGTGAAGGTTTAGGTAATCAGTTTTTAGCGAATATTCGTGAAACCGATGCAATTGGCCACGTTGTTCGCTGCTTTGAAGATGAAAATGTTATTCACGTAGCGGGCACTATTGACCCTGCAGATGACATTGACGTAATTAATACTGAGCTAGTACTTGCTGATATGGACAGCGCTGAAAAAGCAATTTTCCGTAATGCAAAAAAAGCTAAAGGCGGCGATAAAGAAGCAAAAGAGCAAAACTCCGTACTTGAAAAAGTAAAAGCACACCTTGATGAAGGCCTGACTTTACGCTCTTTAGAACTCACTAAAGAAGAAAAAGCAGCAATTGCCTCAGTTAACTTTTTAACCATCAAGCCTACAATGTATATTGCTAACGTAGCAGAAGATGGCTTTGAAAATAATCCATATCTGGATCGCGTACGTAAAATTGCTGCCGCTGAAAATGCCGTGGTTGTTCCTGTATGTGCTGCAATCGAGTCTGAGCTTTCAGAGCTTGATGAAGAAGATAAACTTGAATTTATGGCTGACCTAGGTCTTGAAGAGCCAGGTTTGAATCTTGTTATTCGTGGTGGTTATGAATTACTGCAATTACAAACTTACTTTACCGCGGGTGTTAAAGAAGTTCGTGCCTGGACAATCCCGATAGGTGCAACAGCACCACAATCAGCAGGTAAAATTCACACAGACTTTGAACGTGGTTTTATCCGCGCACAAACGATTGCTTATGATGACTACATTGCCTGTAAAGGTGAAAGTGGCGCTAAAGAAGCAGGTAAAATGCGTCAAGAAGGTAAAGAATACATTGTTAAAGATGGCGATGTAATGAACTTCTTATTTAACGTATAAGCCTTTTGGCTATATAAATTAGAAAAGAGCCTACGGGCTCTTTTTTGTTTTATAGACCTCAACATTTTTATAGTTGAGCACTATACTTGCCATAAAAATAAAGCTTTTAAATAAAATTTAGCCGCTTAGCTTATTTTTCCTGCAAACAAACCTTTATAAGCATTTTTTTGCAAAAAAGGTATTGACGCAGATACCCCATATCAGCATAATACGCCCCGCACTCAGCAATGATGTGTTAACAAAAAAGATGGCTAAGTAGCTCAGCTGGTTAGAGCACATCACTCATAATGATGGGGTCACAGGTTCAAATCCCGTCTTAGCCACCATTCATTTTTGTTGCTCAATGAAGAGTTTAAAATAACTACCGAGTGTTTAACTACACAAAGTATGCGGGAGTGGCGGAATTGGTAGACGCGCTGGATTTAGGTTCCAGTAACTTAGGTTGTGAGAGTTCAAGTCTCTCCTTCCGCACCATGTTCTGATAAGAACTAAAATTATCAATTGTTTCAGTTGGGATATCGCCAAGCGGTAAGGCACCAGGTTTTGATCCTGGCATTCCCAGGTTCAAATCCTGGTATCCCAGCCAACAATGGCTAAGTAGCTCAGCTGGTTAGAGCACATCACTCATAATGATGGGGTCACAGGTTCAAATCCCGTCTTAGCCACCATTTCTTCTTGAAATGGCTCTGCAAGAGTTAAATTGCAGCTCAATGAAGAGTTTAAAATAACTACCTTTCTTTGATTTTATCAAAGTGAAAATGCGGGAGTGGCGGAATTGGTAGACGCGCTGGATTTAGGTTCCAGTAACTTAGGTTGTGAGAGTTCAAGTCTCTCCTTCCGCACCATGTTCTAGATAAGAACTAAAATTATCAGCTAATTCTTTGTTGGGATATCGCCAAGCGGTAAGGCACCAGGTTTTGATCCTGGCATTCCCAGGTTCAAATCCTGGTATCCCAGCCAACTTCTTCTACCAAGGAAAGTTGCTAAAGAATAACTCTAGCTACGAGTATAAACAGCAACCTTATTGATGCGGGAGTGGCGGAATTGGTAGACGCGCTGGATTTAGGTTCCAGTAACTTAGGTTGTGAGAGTTCAAGTCTCTCCTTCCGCACCATGTTCTTGATAGGAACTAAAAATATCGGCTAATTCTTTGTTGGGATATCGCCAAGCGGTAAGGCACCAGGTTTTGATCCTGGCATTCCCAGGTTCAAATCCTGGTATCCCAGCCAACTTCTTCTACCAAGGAAAGTTGCTAAAGAATAACTCTAGCTACGAGTATAAATAGCAACCCTATTTATGCGGGAGTGGCGGAATTGGTAGACGCGCTGGATTTAGGTTCCAGTAACTTAGGTTGTGAGAGTTCAAGTCTCTCCTTCCGCACCATGTTCTATGAAGAACTAAAACTAGTCCAATTTATAGTTGGGATATCGCCAAGCGGTAAGGCACCAGGTTTTGATCCTGGCATTCCCAGGTTCAAATCCTGGTATCCCAGCCAATTTCTTAAAAATCCTCTTTAAATCTTTAAAAAACACTAAAGCGTGAGCTTTCACCCACGATTTTGCTCATCAGCTAACATCACCACTAATCGCATACTTAAGTACCCAGTTTTTCACAGGGCCCGTTTTATTGGCCATTTTTAAAAACTGACTGCGCGCCCAACTAAGTGGCGCTACTTGGTTTGAAAAACTAAAATAACACGCATCCATCATGCTCATCATTAATAAGTTAGCTTTACGGCGGGTTAGCTCATATTCTTCTAAAATACCAGCAGCACCAATATCATCCTGCTCAGCAATGAGTGTGCTAAGCGCTGCTACATCTTGAAACCCCAAATTAACGCCCTGCCCTGCTAATGGGTTAATAGTGTGCGCGGCATCACCAATAAGCACCAGTCGGCCTTGAGAATAGTTATTTGCATGTAGGCGAGCAAGAGGGAATACCGCCTGTTGAATAACCTCAAAATCACCAGGTAGTGCTGGAAAATGATTAATAAGTTGCTGCTTAAGCTCGCTTTTTGAAAGTAGCTGCCATTCTTTTAGCTGCTTAGCATCGTGATAACAAATTAAATTAGCATACGGCGCCTGCATAGGTAGAAATGCCACCGGCCCAGTAGCTTTGAATTGCTGCCAGGTTTTTATTTGCTGCGGCGCATCTAATTTTATTAGTACACCCATACAATGCTGGCCGTATTGCCACCCTGTTACGCCAATATTAGCCGCTGCTCTTAATTGTGACTGCCCCCCATCTGCAGCAACGACTAAGTCGGCGCTGTAGCGTGAATCATCATAAACAAGTGTGATATCCGTATCAGTCTGTAAAATGGCCGTCACGGCACTCTGTTGTTCAACAACCGTAATATCAAGAGTTGAGAATTGCTGCCAAAGACTGGCTTGAATCAGTTTGTTTTCAATTAAGTGCCCAAGGTGCGAGGTGTTTATATCATTGCAATCAAACAGTAAGTTATCGCCCACACGCTCAAAAGCTTCTAATTTCTGGTATGGCGCTAAACGGCTTTGCTTAAGAAGTGCCATAGCACCGAGTTCATCAAGTAAATTTTCAGAAAAACGATTTATAGCCGATACACGAATATCAACCTGCTCATTATTTAATACTTGGCTTGGGTCAATTATATGCTTTTCAATTACAGTTACAGTGCAGCCTTGCTTGGCAAACTTCACTGCAGCCGCAGCGCCGACCATACCACCACCAACAATAATCACGTTGTTTTTATTCATTATTTTTTCACTAATTTGACTCGTTTTTACAATGCTTGATTGTAGCGTAAATCAGTCTTACCTGTCAGCGCATTTAATAATCGAGTAGTTAAAAATTGAGCTTGTTTGATTTCAATCCACAAACATTAAAACTATACTTGGATCTAGGTCGGTATCCAGCTAAAATACGCGTCCTTTAAGTCAGCATGCATTTTAACGCATCTGCTACTTGATCCTGTTTCTAGCACGTATTTGTGCCACTACCGAATTGAAAACGAGGCAATATTTCAATGAGTAAAAAGCTGCATATTAAAACCTGGGGTTGTCAGATGAATGAATACGACTCTCAGAAGATGGCGGATCTTCTCGATGCTACCAACGGCTACCAGTTAACTGATGAAGCTGTGGATGCAGACGTGATCTTACTCAATACCTGTTCAATTCGTGAAAAAGCCCAAGAAAAGGTGTTTCATCAATTAGGTCGCTGGAAGTTATTAAAAGATGACAAGCCAGACTTGATCATTGGGGTCGGCGGCTGTGTAGCCTCCCAAGAAGGTGACTCTATTCGTCAACGCGCACCATTTGTTGATGTGATTTTTGGTCCGCAAACATTACATCGCCTTCCTGAAATGATCAAGCAAGTACAAGGGAGTAAAGGATCATCGGTAGTTGATATTTCATTCCCTGAAATTGAAAAATTTGACCGTTTGCCCGAGCCAAAAGCCGAAGGCCCTTCTGCATTTGTATCTATTATGGAAGGCTGCTCTAAATATTGTACGTTCTGCGTAGTACCATATACTCGTGGTGAAGAAGTAAGCCGCCCACTGGATGATGTATTATTAGAAGTAGCGCAACTGGCTGAACAAGGCGTACGTGAAGTAAACTTATTAGGTCAAAACGTAAATGCTTATCGCGGTGATACTCACGACGGAGAGATTTGTTATTTCTCCGATCTAATTCGTTACGTAGCAGCGATTGACGGTATTGACCGCATTCGTTACACCACTTCTCATCCGGTTGAGTTTACTCCGGATATTATTGATGCGTACGAAGATGTACCCGAACTAGTCGATCACTTGCACTTGCCAGTACAAAGTGGCTCAGATCGTATTCTTAATTTAATGAAACGCGGCCACACTGCGCTTGAATATAAGTCAACGATTCGTAAATTACGTAAAATTCGCCCTAACTTAAGTATGTCGTCTGACTTTATCATCGGCTTCCCAGGTGAAAGTGCAACTGACTTTGAAGCCACTATGAACCTTATTAATGATATTGGTTTTGATATGAGCTTTAGTTTTATTTATAGCGCGCGCCCAGGTACACCAGCGGCTGACTTGCCAGATGATGTGTCAGATCAAGAGAAAAAAGAGCGCCTCTACTTATTACAAAATAGAATCACCCAAATGGCACAGCATATAAGCCGCCAAATGTTTGATACCGAGCAGCGCATATTAGTTGAAGGCCCATCAAAGAAAAACCCGATGGAACTGCGCGGCCGCACTGAGAATAACCGTGTAGTAAACTTTGTTGGTCCTCATTCAGTAATCGGTCAATTCGTTGATGTACGTATTACAGAAGCATTACCTAACTCTTTACGTGGTGACTTAATTCGTACAGAATCAGAAATGAACCTACGTCGTGATATTGCACCATCAGCCATAGTTAGTAAGGCAGCTCAACCAGAAGCACCTGCAGCACAGAACGAAATTGGTGTTGCGACGTTTGTTCCGTAGCTAATTAATTGGTGTCAGTCTCGGTTAAAGCTTAGGCTGACACCCATAAATAGGAAGCAATTTTGAGTAATCAATTAAAAACCTTAGAGCTTTATTTAGAACCCTCCGACCATAAACGCCTTTCTTCTTTATGTGGTCCATTTAACGAAAATATCAAACAAATTGAACGCCGACTTGGTGTAGAAATAGCCCATCGTGATAACTTTTTTAAAGTAACAGGTCAATTGCATAGCGCGGCAGCATCGGTAGAAATAATAAAAAGCTTATATGTTGATACTCAGCCACTACGTGGTGAAATTGGTGAAATAGAACCCGATGCCGTTCATCTCGCTATTAGCGAATGCAATGCACTTGAGCAAGATATGCCACAAAGCGCCTACGGCAAAGAAATGGTTATTAAAACCCGCCGTGGTGTTATTAAGCCACGTAATGATAACCAAGGTTTGTACGTTGCCAATATTTTAAATCATGATATTACCTTTGGTATTGGCCCTGCAGGCACAGGTAAAACCTACCTTGCGGTAGCCGCTGCGGTTGATGCGCTAGAACGCCAAGAGGTTCGCCGTATATTACTAACCCGCCCAGCGGTTGAAGCCGGTGAAAAGCTGGGGTTTTTACCTGGCGATTTAAGCCAAAAAGTCGACCCTTATCTTCGCCCGCTTTACGATGCATTATTTGAAATGCTCGGCTTTGAAAAAGTCGAAAAACTAATTGAAAAAAATATCATCGAAGTTGCCCCACTTGCTTACATGCGTGGCCGTACACTTAATGACGCATTTATTATTTTAGACGAAAGCCAAAACACCACTGCTGAGCAAATGAAAATGTTCTTAACGCGGATTGGTTTTAACTCAAAAGCAGTGATCACCGGCGATATAACCCAGGTTGATTTACCTCGTGGCGCGCGCTCAGGACTTCGCCATGCAATTGAAGTACTTGATGGCATTGACGAAATAAGCTTTAACTTTTTTCAATCGCACGATGTGGTTCGCCACCCTATAGTTGCACGTATTGTCGAAGCGTATGAACATAATGACGAGGTTGCACGCTTAAAACGCGCAGAAAAACATCGCCAAAAAGAAGCTCAACAAACGGCACTGACCAACAATCAGCAAGAAGGTAAATAGTGACCACAGACCTTGATTTACAACTCGCATGTGAGTTTGACAACTTACCTAACTTTGCACAATTTGAAGTCTGGGTAAATAAAGCTCTAAATAAATACCGCGAAGAGTCTGAATTAACAATAGTTATTAGCGACGAGGCACAAAGCCAACAACTTAATAATGACTACCGAGGTAAAAACAAACCCACTAACGTGTTGTCATTTGAATTTGAAGCGCCACCAGGTATAGAAATACCATTGGTAGGTGATTTAATTATCTGCCCAGCCATTGTTTTGGCTGAGTCAATTGAGCAAGAAAAGTCATTTCATGACCATTTTGCCCACATGGTGATCCATGGATGCTTGCATTTACTTGGATTTGACCATATAAAGGACGAAGACGCATTCGAAATGGAAAGCATAGAAAAGCAATTACTTGCTGAACTAAATATAGCTGACCCATATCGGGACGATATTTAAATTAACGGAGCAGATAGACGCAATGAGCGACGATAACTCGCAGAGTAGCCAGGGTTCTTCTGGCAAAACCTGGTTGGGTAAAATTACCCAAATGTTGCAAGGTGAACCCCAAAGCAAAAAAGATCTGGTTGAAGTAATTGCCGATGCGCAAGAGCGGGATTTAATCGACCCTGATACCAAAGAGATGATTGAAGGTGTGCTTGGGGTTTCTGAGCTTAAAGTGCGCGACATTATGATCCCGCGCTCACAGATGATCACATTAGAGGTCGATGCCCCACTAGAAGAAATAATTCCCATGATGGTGGACTCAACACACTCTCGTTTTCCAGTAGTCTGTGAAGATAAAGACCATGTTGAGGGAATTTTACTTGCTAAAGATTTAATTCCATTAATCTTAAATAAAGATGACCAATTGCCATCACTGCGTGACTACTTACGCCCCGCAATGGTCGTGCCTGAAAGTAAGCGTGTAGATACACTACTTAATGAGTTTCGCCAACAACGTTATCATATGGCGATTGTAATTGACGAATACGGTGGTGTATCAGGCCTTGTTACTATAGAAGATATTTTAGAAATTATCGTTGGCGAAATCGAAGATGAGCACGATGAAAACGAAGATCAACACGATATTCGTCAGCTTTCAAAACATGTCTTTGTAGTACAAGCACTCACCCCTGTAGATGATTTTAACGAGTTCTTTAAAACCGGCTTTAACACCCAAGATGCAGACACCATAGGCGGTATTGTTTTACATGCATTTGGTCACATGCCAGGCCGTGGTGAGCTCATTAATATAGATGCTTTGCAGTTTAAAGTAACTAACTCAGACAACCGTCGTATCTTACAACTACAAATAACTATTCCAAAGACTGAAGACAACAACATTGAAGAAACTGCTAACTAATCTCACTTTATTAGCAAAAGATAAAAAAGCGTGGCTCGCATTTATTGCGGGCCTTGTTTTAACTTTTAGCTACTCCCCTTTTAATATTTGGCCAATTGTCTTCTTAAGCCTTACTTGCCTAATATACTGTATTAATCCAACTCAAACTGGTAAAACGTTTAGTAAAAAAAGCACCAAGTACGGCTTTCTTTTCGGCCTTGGTTGGTTTGGTGCAGGCATTAGCTGGGTGCATGTTTCTATTGCAACTTTTGGTGGCATGCCACTTATAGCCTCAATTACTTTAATGGTTTTACTGTGCGCTTATTTAGCTATTTACCCGGCACTGGCCTGCGCGTTTGCAACACGCTTTGCGAGTAGTCCAAACACCTTTGGTTTACTGTTATTAAGCGGTTTCGCGGTTACTGAGTATTTGCGTGGTGTAGTGCTAACAGGCTTTCCTTGGTTAAGCTTTGGCTATACGCAAACCGACAGCCCTTTAAATATATTTGCCCCCATTATCGGTGAATTTGGCTTAATCCTTGTATGCATCGCGCTTGCCTTTAGTGCCTATCAACTGCTCTTTGCACGCGCTATTAAAGCGCTTGTCGCTACAACTATATTACTGTGCATCGTTGGTTTTATTGGCCATAACAATAAAGCGACACAATACAGCGATAAAACTATTTCAACCTTGTTAGTGCAAGGTAATATCAAACAGCACCTACGTTTTGATCCCAGTGAATTCTGGAGTACGATGAGCAAGTATCAAGACATGACTCGCCCACATTGGAATGCTGATCTCATTGTCTGGCCAGAAGCCGCTGTGCCTGAAATGGAAGCCCTTGCTGGTAGTTACTTATCAGGCCTTGATAACGCCGCATCATTTAACGATACCGCACTTATTACCGGCATTGTTGATTACCAGCGCGACACTCGCGCTATCTTTAATACCTTAATAGTGCTTGGCAATAAAGAGCGCGGCGATGAGCACGGCCACTACCAGTATTTAGGCAAAAATCGTTACCGAAAGCACCAGCTGTTACCCATTGGGGAGTTTGTACCGTTTGAAGACTTATTGCGCCCCATCGCACCACTATTTGACTTACCCATGTCGTCGTTCAGCCGTGGTGATAAAGTCCAAAATAACCTACGCGCTAATGGCCTAAATATTCTGCCCGCTATTTGCTACGAAATAGCCTTTGCCGATTTAGTCCGTGGCAATTACCACAGCGAATCTGACATTTTATTTACCGTCAGCAACGATGCTTGGTTTGGCGACTCACATGGACCCCACCAGCACATGCAAATAGCCCGCATGCGCGCCCTAGAATTACAACGTCCACTCATTCGTGCCACCAACAACGGCATCAGCGGTGTATATGATCCAATCAGCCAAATCCAAACCAGCATGCCGCAGTTTGAAGCCGATACCCTTAAAGTGAACGTAAAGCTCATTCAAGGCGATAGTATTTACAGTCAATATGGCAGCTTACCAGTATGGATATTTGTAGTATTGGTGGGAGTGATTGGCTTGGTTATGAGGTTCAAAGTTAAAGAAGAATAGCTTTAGAAGTTTGCTCGTTTGGAGTCTCTTATAAAAATAACCGCTCTATTATTATTATCTTTCGATACCACAAAAAATACCGCAGGATCGATTGAAGCCTAACGAAGGGTTAATTTTAATTATTGGCTAAAAGCAGCCGAAATAGCTGCTATGCAAGGCGAAAATTATTATTTATTAGTATCATCAAAAGGCGCGCAAGTAGCAAAAAGCGGTGTAAAATAAGTAACCTCTCTGGTGTGGATGTTGACTATTTTTAATTAAGTGAGCTGTTTGATGTTTAATTTTAAAACGTTTCTCTAAAATAGCTTTACGGTTGCAAGCCTTCTTTGTCTTAAAGTAAATTATTTTTTGTGTAAAAATAAAGCCAGTAAATACTGGCTTTATTTAATGCTATTGTACCTAACTATTTACCAAACTCTTTCGGAGCTGGGGGTACAACTAATGGTTTTTTAGGGTTCGCTTTGAGCTCTTTTAATAACTCCTCAACAGCACGTTCAATAGACGGGTCTTCGCCTGCTTGAATTAGCTCTGGGCGATCGATGACTTTAATGTCTGGGCTAACCCCTTCGTTTTCGATTATCCAATTACCGTCGTTGTCGAGTATTCTAAAGGTTGCAGCAATAACTGAACCACCGTCAACAAGACTAGGATTACCTGAGATACCAATTAAGCCACCCCACGTTCGCGTACCAATCAATTTACCAAGCCCCGCTTGACGAAAGTAATACGGCAGTGCATCGCCGCCAGAACTTGAATAACCATTTATTAGCATGGCTTTTGGACCATCATGAGCAAACTGCGGTGTTTTAGTTGGCTCAACACCGCGACGCTTCCAATAATTAAGTGGTTTGCGCGCAAGCCAAGTGATCATATGCTCTGGAATAAAGCCACCGCCGTTATAACGATCGTCTATGATCATGGCTTCTTTAGTCGTTTGCGGTAAAAAGTTTTTAAATAACGAACGATTTCCTTCATAGTGTGTATTGGGTAAGTGTACGTAACCGATGCGGCCATCTGAGAGTTTATCTACGTAATCAGCACGCGATTGCGCCCATTGCAGGTAACGTAAACCGGTTTCACTAGCTGTTGGTTTAACGGTTACTTTCCAACTTTTTTTCAAACTGGGTGATTTACTCAGTAATAACTCCACGGGCTTACCTTGGGTGTTCTCTAGTAATTCATAAAAGTTAACCACGTCTTTTACTGAGCGGCCATTCACTTCAATAATATAATCACCTACACTTGCATTAACACCGGTTTCATTAAGTGGTGACCGGAAGTTCTCGTGCCAATTTTCGCCTTTAAAAATAGTCTCTATTTTTACAAAACCGGATTTATGGGCACTAATTTCAACGCCTAACAAGCCATGCTTTAACCGTTTTGCTGTTGGCATGTCACCTGAGTTTACATAAATATGCCCAGAGTTAATTTCACCTGCAATCTCACTCAAAACATAATCAAGATCAGCGCGATGTACCACAGCATCAGCCATCGGTTGATAACGCGCTAAAATCGCATCCCAATCTTGACCGTGATGATTTTCATCGTAAAACCAGTCACGTAAGGTTCGCCAACCCTCTCGATAAATTTGTGCCCACTCAGTTTGCGGATCAATTTTTAATACCATATCTTGCAGGTTGAGTTGCGTTTCTTTTAAGTCTTGCTTTGCCTCTGGCTTAATTACGCTATAGTTATCGCCTACTCGCGCAATGATATGTTCGCCATTTGCTGAAGCTTTATAATTATCAATCCCTTGTGCAACTATCGTCACTTCACTATCGACACTATCAGGTATTAATTTAAGTTCCCCTTTAGATAAAGTTAATACCCCGCCTTTAACACCCGTTAATGCTTCATAATTTCCAGCAGGGGTATTTAGTGCAACAACACGCTCCATGAAACCATCACTTTGTATGTGATTGCTTGGTACTTTAGCTGATTTTTTATCGCCTTTAGTATCTGACCCTACAATAGTTATTTCATCAGTAAGAGGACTATTTAACGGTTTAATTTTACTATTTACCGCAACAGAATAAAGCCGAGTTGCGTTGTTAAACATGTAGTCAAACTCATAACTACTAAACGTTAAGTTAAAATCACGCTCAGAGGTAAAGTACAGATATTGTCCATCGGGTGAGAATGCCGGATTTTTTTCACTGCTCATATTATCGGTTAAACGAATAACACGCTCGTCATCCAAATTATAGAGCCATAACGAGGCATAGCGATTTTCATTATTTTTAACAAAAACAATATCGTCACTATTAGGAGACCAAATATAAGTGGTCAAGCCATCTTCATCATACTTACTGGTATCTATTTTATGTTGCTTGCCCGTTTTGATATCAAACCACCATAATGTATGATTTTGATCTGCAAACAATAATTTTTTATTGTCAGGTGACCAAACGGGGTCAAAGCGCCAAATACTGCCATTACTGGTCAGTTGTTTCACTTTATTATTATTCGCTCTATCTTGAATATAAATTTCGTACTCACCACTTTCATCGCTCATATAAGCAACATAGCGACCGTTTGGTGACCAAGAAGCCGCAATTTCACGCCCCTTTGAAGTATGACTTAAATTACGTGTAGGACCGTTTTTCACCGGCACAGAAAATAAGTCGCCACGGGCGCTAAATACCACCCGGTTACCATCATGAGAGACGTCCATTGAGTCAATAAAACCAGCCACATTTTTGCTGTAAGGCATGGTATATTCACGGCTTCCTTGTACATTGATCGTCAGCTTTTCTTCACGCTGTGTTGCGTCGTCAAAGCGGTACAAATACCCACCACTTTCATAGACTATGGCATCGGGTCCTGCTGACGGCCAAAGAATGTCAAAATCGGTGTGGTTTGTAACTTTTATTGGCGCTTTGCCTTCTTGGTGCTTATATAGGTTCAGCGTATATTCTCTATCTGACACATAATAAATATTATCGTTAACCCAAGTCGGTTGCTGCTCGGTAGCTCTGTTAGTAGTAAGTTGTTTAGATTTATTATTTTCTAAATCATAAATCCATACATCTTGCGCTCGCCCGCCACGCGTGCGTTTCCAAGTACGAAACTCACGATCAATCGGTGTATAAACATAGTGCTTACCATCTGGCGATAGCATACCGCCGCCGGTTTCAGGGATGGGTAATGGTTGCTCTAACCCCCCTTCTGCGGGGACCATATAGGGCCTACCAACACGCTTTCCATACGGTGTGCGATTTGCTCTAAATACAATGTTTTTACCGTCAGGTGTCCAATCAAGAACACGGTAATCATAACCACCGCGTGGGGGCATAACTCCTACATCATTATAATAAGTAAGCTGTTTAAGTTCACTGCCGTCACGATTTATGACATAAACTTGTCTGCTGCCATTATATTGAGCTGAAAAAGCAATTTTTTTGCCATCGGGTGAAAATTTAGGAAAAGTCTCAAACCCCTCATGATCAGTCAGACGCGTACTATTACCTGTTTTTGTATTTGCGATGTAAATATCGCCGGCATAGACAAAAGTGACAAATTCTTTATAGATATCAGGGAAGCGTAATAGTCGCGTATCTTGTGTTTCGTAGGCTACTGCCATTGGGGAAGTTACAGGTGCAACTGTAACAGCTATTACAGTTAATAAAGTGCGTAGTTTCAACGTTACCGTCCTTACTAGCTCAAGTGATGAGCATATTGTTATTTTATATCATAATAACAATATAAGAAGGAATTGCAGCTTTGTGCGACAAATTACTGTAACAAAGTGTAAATACGATTAGTTAGCTAATTCAGGTTCAAAAAGCATCCATTTCAGTAAAAAAGCCCTTGCTGAGGGCCATAAAACAATAACATAAGCCCGCTCCAAGCACTCACAACCTTATTATGACTCTATTTTGAGTAGCTCTACTTCAAAAATAAGTAATGACGCGGCAGGTATGCTACCAACGCGTTTTTCGCCATATGCTAATTGATGCGGGACATACAGTGTATATTTATCACCTTCGCTCATTAACTGCAGACCTTCAGTCCAGCCTTTAATCACTTGATGTAGCCCAAAGCTAATTGGACTGTTTCGCTCTACTGAGCTGTCAAATACACTGCCATCAAGCAAGGTGCCATGATAATGCACTTTAACCATACTGGTAGGATTGGGTTTAGTGTCGTTGCCACTTTGTTGCTCGATTTTATATTGCAAACCAGAGGCGGTTTCATGTACCCCTTCGACCTTGCTATTCGCGATTAAAAAATCGGCCTCAATTTGTGCATTAGCTACAGCTTGTTGTTTTACTTTTTTACTATTTTGATAAATCAAAAAACAAAATATGGCGATAATTATCACCAAAATAATATTAACCATCTTATTCTTTCTCTTCTTCTTTGTCGTCGCCTTCGCCGTTTACTATATCGGCGATATTACTTAAACGCGCTAAGGCAATGCCATTAACTGAATCTTCTGGATAACAGCCATCTGAAAGCTCGCCTGCGTCACTATCCATTAATAAGCTAAGTGCTTGATCAACGGTTTCAACAGCAAATATATTAAATCGCTTTTGCTCAACGGCGGCTAAAATCTCATCATCCAGCACTAAGTTCACTTGATTTGATTTTGGAATAATCACCCCTTGGGAACCCGTTAAACCGCGCATTTTACAAAGCTTAAAAAAGCCTTCAATTTTTTCGTTTACGCCACCAATAGCTTGTACATCACCATGTTGGTTAATAGAGCCAGTAAGCGCTATAGATTGGCTAATTGGTAAACTAGTAATAGCAGAAATAAGCGCACACAACTCTGCAAGCGAAGCGCTATCGCCGTCAATATAACCATAGCTTTGCTCTATGGCGATATTAGCACTTAGGGTTAAACTAAATTGCTGGGCATACTTATTTCCCAAGTAACCCGTGAGCAACATCACGCCTTTAGAGTGAATAGCTTTACCCAGTTCTGCTTCACGTTCGACATCAATTACGCCATCGGCGCCTGCATAAACGGTGGCAGTAATACGCGCGGGCGTACCAAATGAGGTATCACCGATGTGTAATACCGTTAAGCCATTTACTTTACCTACGGCGTGACCATCAGTGGCAATGAGCGTGTGGCCTTCTTTAATGTCACTGAGCATATTTTCGCTAATTTGCCCAGTACGATATTGCTTGCCGACAATCGCTTCATCAATATGGTGGTCGTCAATAATGCTCAAGTTATCTTGCTTGGCATAAAAACTTGCTTCAGCCACCAGCTCTAATACATCAGCAAAACGAGCCGAAAGCTTATTATGGTGCTCGGCTTGTCGGTAGCTAAATTTAAGTAGTCGAGCCATGCCCGCTTCGGTAATGGTGCATTTTAACGTTTGCTGGCAATACTCGGCGACTTTGGTAATAAACTGATATTGTAATTTATCGCTGCTTGGCAGGTAATAATCAAAGTCAGCTAAGACTCTAAATAGCTCAGCAAACTCTTCATCGTATTCACCAATAGTGTAATAAAGCTCTCGCGAACCCAATAGAATAATTTTTACATCCAGCGGTATTAACTGCGGGCGCAAGGTAAAGCTACTGCCTACTGCGCTGTCTTGATACGGTAAATCGTTTTTAATTTGATGAGTTTTAAGTGATAATTTTAAGCCATCCCACACTTGGGGGTTCGCCATTACCTTTTCAGCATCCATAATTAGATAACCGCCGTTGGCACGGTGCAATGCACCGGGCTGAATTGAGCGATAACTGGTGATGAGCGAGCCTTGCGAAGTGGCGTATTCAATTTTACCAAAAATATTGCCAAAGGTTGGATTAGGCTCATACACCACAGGCGCAGCGTCACCTTCTTTAAACTCAACAAGTATATTAGGTGCAAAAAAATCAGTAAGCATGCCTTTACGATCAAAGTCTTCTTTGTTTTCTTCGCTTACATCGTCATCATCAAGCCACTCAAGTACAGCGTCGATAATTTCAACTCGAATATCTTTTAAATAACGCAGCACACCAATATGCGCGGCATATTTATGCTCAAGGGCTTTTAGTAATGGTTTAGTGGCAAGCTCTGCGGTCGACTTCTTCAAGTTACGTAACTTTTCAGATGATTCGCGTTTCCAACGAGGTAGCTCAATTAACGCTTCGATTAAAGTATCTTCTAGTTTTTCGATTACTTGATAAAACTGTTCGCGTAAATCATCATCAAGAGTCGCAAATTCACTGTCGCTCAGCTGTCTGCCATCAATCAGTGGCGCAAAACCTACTACATTTTTTTCTTCAATAAGGGCAACACTTTGCTCAAGAGCTGCCACTTCCACGGCAGTAATCGCACTGTCGTATAAATCGTTAAACTCGCGATCGATAGACTTTTTCTTGCGCTGGTAAGCTGGGTTATCAAACGCTGCCGGAAAGGTATCAAGCACTTCATCAATAAATGAGTCTATGTCGTCTGCTAGTTGCTTGCTTTGTCCTGCTTGCATAAACAGCGCAATTGGTTCGCGGTGGTCATCGTAATTATTAACGTATAACCATTCGTTAGGCGTCGGCCTACCTTTACTGTGATCGGTCAACTTATCTTTAACCAAGGTAAAACGCCCATGAGCTGCTTCGCCCATAACATAAACGTTATAACCTGGTAGTTCCATCCCTAGCGAAAAATCAAGGGCACTTTGTGCGCGCTGCTGGCCAATAAAAGTTAGCTCTTCTGGGTATGGATTTTTCATGCAGGTAGCTACATGGTTTGCAGAGATTTCAGGTGCCAATGCAGACACAGATAAAGGGATCAGTTTATTCGTCATTCCTAACTTCTTATTATACCAACCAATGGTGGTGAGTGTGTAACAAGGCCGAGTAGCTCGACCTTGGATTAAATTTAAGGTTGCAATGCCTTACGGCTGAAGTAAATACCGCCACAATTACTACACGGGGTTATTTCTGTGGCATGGTAAATATCATAACTATGGTGGCAATTCTTACATACTAACGTGCCCATGGCTATCCATTCACCTTGATGATAGACACCATTGTGCTTAAAATCTTGGCTTAACGCTTGCCATTCGAGCTGAGTTTTGTCTTCAATGTGCGAAAGTTCAAACCATAAAGACTCTTTAAGTTCTTGCCAAGCAAGCGAATCATAGTGTTTATCGTTTTCTTGGATGTGGTCAAGATCGCGCTTTAAATACTCACGATATAAATTTACTTTATCTTGGCCTAATTGTTTAAGTGCTTGCTCAGATTCAACAAACTTATCCATTGCATCTTTTAGTTCATGATCTTTTACATCTTTAAGCCATGCACTTAAATCAGTTAACCATGTTTTATAATCTGCCATTGTTTACTCCTTTTAAACTGCGTTAAATCAGTGTTCAGCTTAAACAAGTATAGGTTAACCTGCACTGAAAACACATTTCCCTGTGAATTTAATAAAAGCCCTTATTTGTCGCTGTGATTAACAGGTATTTTGAGTTATCCTATTCGGCAATTTTTTATTAGTTTGCAAGAAGTCTGGAACCGTAGATGCAAGAGCAATATAACCCGCAAGATATAGAGTCAAAAGTACAAGCTTACTGGGATGAAAACCAAGTATTTAAAGTCACTGAAGATGAGAGCAAAGAAAAGTATTACTGCCTTTCAATGTTTCCATACCCAAGTGGTCGACTACACATGGGTCATGTTCGTAACTACACAATTGGTGATGTAGTATCTCGCTTTCAGCGCTTGCAAGGTAAAAACGTAATGCAACCTATGGGTTGGGATGCGTTTGGGTTACCAGCAGAGAACGCCGCTATTAAAAACCATACTGCGCCTGCAAAATGGACCTACGAAAACATTGATTACATGCGTACCCAGCTTAAGCAATTAGGTTTTGGCTATGATTGGGATCGTGAAATTGCCACCTGTCATCCTGAATATTATAAATGGGAGCAATGGTTTTTCACTAAGTTGTATGAAAAAGGCCTAGTGTACAAAAAAATGTCAACGGTTAACTGGGATCCTGTTGACCAAACAGTACTTGCCAACGAGCAAGTTATTGACGGACGCGGCTGGCGCTCTGGTGCGATCGTAGAACAAAAAGAAATCCCACAGTGGTTTATTAAAATCACCGACTACGCACAAGAACTACTTGACGATTTAGACAAGCTAGAAGACTGGCCTGAGCAAGTTAAAACTATGCAGCGTAACTGGATTGGTCGCTCTGAAGGCTTAGACATCGAGTTTAAACGTGCAGACAGCGACGAAACTTTTAGCGTCTACACCACTCGCCCAGATACTTTTATGGGTGTGACGTATGTTGCTGTTGCAGGCGGACACCCTATCGCCCAAGAAGCGGCAAAAAATAGCGACGCAGTCGCACGATTTGTTGATGAGTGTAAAAATACTAAAATCGCCGAAGCTGACATGGCTACCATGGAGAAAAAAGGGATCGCCACCGGCTTTTACGCGATTCATCCATTAACCGGCGAGCAAGTGCCTATTTGGGTTGCTAACTTTGTACTGATGCATTATGGCTCAGGCGCAGTTATGGCCGTACCTGGTCACGACCAACGTGACTACGAATTTGCAAGCACTTATGGCCTTGACATAAAGCAAGTTATTGCAGCGCCTACCGGTAGTGATGAAACGGTTGATTTAGACAACCAAGCATTCACTGAAAAAGGCGTATTAGTAAACTCAGGTGAATTTGATGGCCTTGAATTTGACGCTGCTTTTAATGCTATTGCCGATAAACTTGAAGCACTTGGCGTAGGTGAGCGTAAGGTAAACTTCCGTCTACGTGACTGGGGTGTTAGCCGCCAGCGTTATTGGGGATCACCAATCCCAATGCTTAGCGACGAAGAAGGTAACGAGCTTGCGGCTACTGAAGATATGCTACCGGTTCGTTTACCAGAAGATGTGGTAATGAACGGTGTTACATCGCCGATAAAAGCCGATGAAAACTGGGCTAAAACCACCATGAACGGCGCACCAGCATTTCATGAAACAGACACCTTTGACACCTTTATGGAGTCATCGTGGTATTACGCGCGTTACTGTAGCCCTCGTTTTGATGAAGGCATGTTAGAGCCTGGCGCGGCAAATTATTGGTTACCAGTAAATCAATATATTGGTGGTATTGAACACGCCATTTTACACTTATTATATTCACGTTTTTTCCATAAGTTACTACGTGATTTTGGCTTGGTTAATTCAGATGAACCATTCGAGCGTTTACTTTGCCAAGGCATGGTACTTGCTGAAACTTTCTATCGTAAAGATGAAAAAGGCGGTGATGTATGGATTTCACCAAGCGATGTTGAAACCGAAACCGACGACAAAGGCCGTGTAACTAAAGCATGGCATAAAGATGATGGTGAATCGGTATTTTCATCAGGCATGAGTAAAATGTCTAAGTCGAAAAATAACGGCATCGACCCACAACAAGTTATTGCTCAATACGGCGCTGATACGGTACGTTTATTCATGATGTTTACCGCCCCACCAGAACAAACATTAGAATGGTCTGATTCGGGTGTTGAAGGTGCGCATAGGTTCTTAAAGCGCGTATGGAAATATGCCGTTGATGTTGAAACGGTCGGTTTTCAGGCACTCGATTTAAGCGCCTTAAATAACGAGCAAAAAGTGCTGCGCCGTGAGCTACACAAAGCGATTGCAAAAGTGACTGATGACGTTGAACGTCGTCAAACCTTTAATACCGCGATTGCTGCCATTATGGAGCTTTCAAATAAGTTACTTAAAGCGCCACTCACTGATAAGCAAGATGTTGCGATTGCTAATGAAGCACTTGAAGCGCTATTAATTATGCTTGCGCCAATTACGCCACACCTTAGCCATCAATTATGGCAAGACTTAGGTAAAGAAGGCGATATCCTTGACGCAGCATGGCCAAAAGTAGATAACGCTGCCCTTGTAGAAGATGAAAAACTTATCATCGTACAAGTAAACGGTAAACTTCGCGCCAAACTAACAGTGCCCGCAGATGCGACCAAAGAACAAGTCGAAGAACTTGCTTTTGCAGAACCTAACGTAACTAAATTCACTGATGGCAACACCATCCGTAAAGTTATTTACGTGCCGGGTAAACTACTTAATGTGGTTGCAAGCTAATATGGCAGCGTTAAATGCCATTAAAAATGGACTAGCCTTAGTGCTAGTCTGTTTAATGCTAAGCAGTTGTGGCTTTCATTTAAAAAAAGCATCCAGCTTGCCTGATGACTTAAAAACATTGACGTTGATGGGCGACGATGAACGCTCAACCTTATATGCAATGTTAGAAGATGAGTTAATCGCCAGTAAAGTAGATATACAAGCTGAGGTCGCAAAAAATGTGCCGCAGCTTTATTTACGCAAAGACAGTCTTGAGCGCCAAACACTATCACTTTTTGATAATGGTCAAGTCGCCGAATACGAGCTGGCTTATAGTGTATCCTACATTTTAAAGCGCCCTGGACATGAACCGTTAGAGCAAAGTTTTGAGCTTTATCGTAACTACCAAGACGACCCTGACAACGCACTCGCTAAAGCCAAAGAGCTTGAGTTATTACTAAACGAAATTCGCCAACAAGCGAGTCGTCGTATCATGCGCGAGCTATCACAACTGTAATGCGCTGTTATGCTAATCAACTAAAAGAACAATTAGGCAAAACCTTAGCACCGGTTTATTTGGTGTTTGGCGAGGAGCCTTTTCAGGTTGATCAGTGTGTAACACAAATTCGCCAGTCAGCAAAAGCACAAGGGTTTGATGAAGTTATTAAACTGACCTTGATGCAAGGGTTCGATTGGCAAGAATTAATCAATGAATACCAAAGTATGTCGCTATTTAGCGCCCGTACCTTGATAGAGCTTGATTTAAACTTCCAAAAACCCGGTATTCCCGGTAGCAATACGTTTAAACAAGTAGTGGAATTACTTAATCCAGATACGCTACTTATAGTTAAAGGCCAAAAAGCCAGCCAAGATATTCAGCGCAGTGCTTGGTTTAAAGCACTTGAAAAAAACGGTTTATTTGTTCCTTGCTACCCACTTACAGGCAACCATTTAAGTCGCTGGATTGACGAGCAATGCAGACGCTTAAGCTTGAATATTCAAGCCGATGCTAAACATGCTTTACTTGATGCCACAGAAGGTAATTTACTGGCCTGCTCACAAGAACTTGAAAAGCTTTCGTTACTGCATGACAAAGCATTGATCGATCAGCAAATGGTGATGCAAGGGCTACTTAATCAAGCCAAATTTGATATTTTTGATTTAAGTGAGTCATTGCTACTAGGTAACGCCCATCAAGCAATTAAAGTACTGAATAAACTAGCCGGTGATAACACCGAAGCGGTGAGTATTTTATGGACCCTAAATAAAGAAGCAAATACGCTACTGAGCCTACAGCAGGGCTTAGCAAACGGCGAAAGCTTTCATCAGTTATGTACAAAAAATGGCATCTGGAAAAATCAACAAAGTGCAGTACAACAAGCACTAAAGCGCCTCAACATTGTAAGTGTTGAGTATATTATTAGCTTATTAGCCCAGTTTGACGCCAGTTATAAGCAAGGTCAATTAGTCGCGCCTTATCAAGCGCTGGCACATATTTGTTTAGTATTTTGCCAGCCACTTGAAATTCCTTTACCTTGTTATAAGCGTGTTGATTAAATGCCAAGCCAGACTATTGCTTTATTCGGCGGCACGTTTGACCCCATTCACTTAGGCCACATTAATATGGCCAAAGAATGCTTAGCGCAGTGTAAGTTAGACACACTTTATTTTATGCCCTGCGCTATCCCTGCTCATAAAGCCGCGCCCAATACCAGCGACAGCCACCGTATAAATATGCTCAAATTAGCTCTCAAGCCTTATCCGTACTTTGGCTTAGATTTACGCGAGCTATCACGCCAAGGCCCTTCTTATTCATTGCTCAGCTTGCAAGAGCTTAGAGCTGAACATCCTGACTCAGCAATACTTTTTTTAATGGGGATGGACTCGTTTAATAGCTTAGATAAATGGTATCAATGGCAAGAAATAATTAAACTTTGCCATGTGGTGGTATATCAGCGCCCTGGGCAAACTTGTGCGCCTCAAGGTAAGTTACTTACTTATAAACAACAGGCGCAAACAACTAATAGTTACGAGCTCACTCGCGCTAAAGCGGGTAAGTTATATTTTTTACAAGGAAAACAAATTGCTGCGGCCTCAAGCACCATTCGCCGCAATTTAAAAACTGACCCACAGGAAACGGAACTTTTAAGCCCTGAAGTCAGTCAGTACATTAAAGAGCACCGGCTTTATCAAACAGATGATTAAAAACCACCTGCGTGATAAAATGACATTAATATTTATTTACTATTTGAGATAAAACTTTGGATTCAAAACAACTACTCGCCTTTGCACTTGATAAAGTTGACGATATGAAAGCTCGTGACGTGGTACAAATTGATGTGCGTGAAAAATCAGACATTACTGATTATTTACTGATCTGTTCGGGTAACTCTAGACGTCATGTTCAATCAATAGCAGACCACGTTGCAAAATCTGCCCGCCACACTGGTGAGGAACCACTAGGCTACGAAGGTCAAACTGAAGGCGAATGGGTATTAGTTGATTTAGGTGATGTGGTTGTGCATGTAATGCAAGACCAGACTCGCGACTTCTACGATCTTGAAAAACTTTGGGGTTAACCTCCTAAAGCAAAACGTAGGATAACGCTTTGAAAATACAATTGATTGCCGTTGGAACTAAAATGCCCGCGTGGGTTGAAACTGGGTTTGTTGAATACCAGCGCCGTTTTCCCAAAGATATGGCGTTAGAGCTGACTGAAATACCCGCAGGTAAACGCGGTAAAAACGCTGACATTAAGCGCATTTTGCATACCGAAGGTGAAAAAACCCTCGCCGCAATCCCCAAAGGCAATCGTATTGTAACGCTTGAAGTGACAGGTAAGCCACTAGACACCCATCAATTGGCTAAAAACATGGAAAAGTGGCAACTAGATGGTCGCGACGTGAGTTTACTGATTGGCGGCCCAGAAGGCTTAGCTCCTGAGTGTATCGCAGCTTCTGAGCAAAAATGGTCGCTATCAAATCTGACTTTACCGCATCCACTGGTACGTATTATTGTTGCCGAAAGCCTTTATCGCGGCTGGAGCTTAAACAATAACCATCCATACCACCGCGAGTAATGTATCCGTATGTTTAAACACAGACCCACTATTCGCGACCATTCGGCAGAAGCTAACTTATTTGCTAGGCGCGCGTTTGTGGGGTTTGTATTTGTGATGGCCATGGTGGCCATTTTGCTATCAAACTTGTATAGCATTCAAGTGACTGATCATAATGACTATCAAACACGCTCCAACGACAATCGTATAAAAGTTATTCCTATTGCCCCCAATCGTGGCCTCATCTACGACCGTAACGGGGTGTTACTGGCTGAAAACAAACCGGTGTATAATCTTGAAGTGATCCCTGAAGAAGTTGACGACCTTGATGCATCGCTGATCGCCATTGATAAACTGATTGATATTTCAGAGCAAAATAAAAGTGAATTTCTAAACGATATAAAACATAACCGCCGCTTTAAAAGCCAAGTACTTAAGTCTCGTTTAAACGAATTAGAAGTGGCTAAATTTTCAGTTAATCAACATAAATTTCCAGGCTTTAGTATAGAAGCGCGACTTGCTCGTTATTACCCATTTTCAGATACCCTCACCCACGCATTAGGATATGTATCAAAACTCAATAAAAAAGAGTTGGCAAAACTAGAAGCTGAAGAGCAAGGCACTAATTACCGCGCTACTCACGACATTGGTAAGCTTGGTATTGAAAAATATTACGAACAACTCTTACATGGTCAAGTAGGTTCGCAGCGCGTTGAAGTAAATAACCGTGGCCGTGTCATTCGCACCTTAAGTTTAACGCCGCCTGAGCCTGGCCACGATCTGGTACTTACCTTAGATATTGGCTTACAACAAATAGCCCAACACGCTCTTAAAGATATGCGCGGCGCCATTGTGGTAATGGACGCTAAAGACGGCGGTGTACTCGCACTTTATTCAAACCCGAGTTACGACCCTAATTTATTTGTACACGGCATTAGCAGCAAAAACTATAAAGCACTGTTAAATCCTGATCGCCCGCTAATTAATCGCACCACGCAAGGTCGCTACGCACCAGCCTCAACAGTAAAGCCACACATGGCTATTTTAGCACTCGAAGAAGGGGTCGTGAGCGAAGATACCACTATATGGGATCCGGGCTTTTTTCAAATTCAAAATGTCGACCATAAATGGCGTGACTGGAAACGTTGGGGCCATGGCCATGTAGATATCTACCGGGCGATTGAAGAGTCGTGCGATACCTACTTTTATGATGTGTCGTATCGTTTAGGGATCACTAAAATTAGTAACTTTATGGCACAGTTTGGCTACGGCGATTTCTCGGGTATAGATATTCATGAAGAAACCACCGCCATCTTGCCATCAAAAGAATGGAAAGAAGGCCGTTTTCGTGAGTCATGGTGGCGCGGAGATACTATTTCGGTAGGTATCGGCCAAGGTTATTGGACGGCAACCCCGATTCAAATTGCCAATGCTTTAAATATTATGGTCAACCGGGGGATTAACCACCCACCACATTTAGTGCAAGTAGCTAAAAAAGAAAACCAGGTAACCCAAATTAATAATGAAGAAAAACCGCCAGTGGTACTTAAAAACCCAAATCATTGGAATATCGCGCTCAATGCAATGCATAACACCGTAACAAAAGCTACAGGTACTGCGCATAAGGCCTTTACTGATGTACTTTATGACCCAGCGGGTAAAACGGGTACAGCGCAAGTGGTTAGTATTGCCCAAGGCGAGCGCTACGATGGCGATGCTTTAAAAGAACGCTACCGTGATAATGCAATTTACACCGGCTTTGCACCTTATAACGATCCGCAAATAGTGGTGTCTATAGTGGTCGAAAACACCGGTGGCGGGAGCTCTGTAGCTGCCCCCATCGCGCGTCAACTGATGGATTATTACTTTTCAGCCAACCCGATTAGTTTGGCAAAGAGAAAACAGCCATGATACCGCTTAACGATAAACGCTCAATTTGGCAGCGCCTACATTTAGACTTCCCCCTTTTTTTAGCTTTAATGCTAATGATGGCGGCCAGTTTAATCATTGTTTACAGCGCCAGCGGCCAAGATATGGCGATGATGATCCGCCACGCTACGCGTATGGCAGGTGCGATTATTGGTATGTTTGTGTTAGCACAATTTTCTCCGGCCACCTTAAAGCGCTTAGTGATCCCACTTTATTGCTTAGGCTTATTAATGTTAGTTGGCGTACTGTTATTTGGTGTAAGCTCAAAAGGCGCACAACGCTGGTTAGATTTAGGTATTACCCGCTTTCAGCCTGCTGAACTTATGAAAATAGCCGTACCCATGATGGTTGCTTGGTACATTGGCCGAAACCACTTACCCCCTCGGGCGCTACACTTAATTGTAGGTTTTGTAATTATGATGGTGCCAACGTTATTAATTAAAGAACAGCCAGATTTAGGTACCTCTATCTTAATAGCGAGCTCTGGCGTATTTGTGTTGTTTTTATCGGGTTTAAGCTGGCGTTTAATTGGTTTTTTAACTGGTATTGTCGCCCTCGCCGCCTGGCCTTTTTGGCATTACGGCATGCACGATTACCAAAAACAACGAGTACTCACCTTTTTAGACCCTGAAAGCGATCCGCTTGGCTCTGGCTATCATATTATCCAGTCAAAAATAGCCATTGGTTCTGGCGGCGTTGAAGGTAAAGGCTGGCTACAAGGGACACAATCACAACTCGAGTTTTTACCAGAGCGTCACACCGACTTTATTTTTTCTGTACTGAGTGAAGAGTTTGGATTATTCGGTGTAAGCTTACTATTAACGTTATATCTATTTATTATTGCCCGCGGTTTATACATTGCGGTTAACGCGCAAGACGCTTTTGGAAAGTTGTTAGCCGGTGCGCTTACGCTCACTTTTTTCGTTTATATTTTTGTTAATATTGGTATGGTGTCTGGCTTACTTCCTGTTGTAGGTGTGCCCTTACCGCTTATCAGTTATGGTGGTACATCCATGGTCACGCTCATGGCGGGCTTTGGTATTATTATGTCGATTGCCACCGATAAAAGGATGCTTTTAAAGTAATGCGTATATATTTTCAGGTAGTAGTATTTAGTTTAATCGTGGTTTTTTTAAGTGCGTGTAGCAGCGCACCTTCATCAAGCAGTCGCTACGCTATGGAGCACGATGCAGCCCCGCTTAGGGCCCCCACTGAACTTGAATTGCAAGATGCCATTGTTACAGAAGTGACGCAAAGTGCTAGTGCAGGCCGTCCTTATAAAGTACTTGGTAAACGCTACACTCCAATGCTTGATGAAACCGGTTATAAAGCACAAGGTATAGCCTCATGGTATGGTCGCAAGTTTCACGGTTACCACACTTCAAATGGCGAAGTGTACGATATGTTTGCCATGACCGCCGCCCATAAAACATTACCGCTACCGAGCTTTGTGCGCGTTACTAATGTTGCCAATGGCAAATCAGTAATTGTTAAAGTAAACGATCGTGGCCCTTTTCATGAAGACCGACTAATTGATTTATCCTATGCAGCCGCCTACAAGCTAGGCTATTACCACCATGGTACAGCCGAGGTTAAGCTTGAGGCAATTACCCTTGCAGATTCAAAGCCGCGCTTGAGCTATATCCAAGTGGCCGCGGGGAGTACACTGGCAAATATCAATGCCTTAGCTGCAAGACTTGCCACGCAGTATCATGTACCTACAAATATTGTTGAAAAAGACGGAATTTATCGTTTGCGCTTAGGTCCTATAAAGGACGCACAAGAAGCACAACAGGTACTTGAACAACTAAAACAAAGCCAATTTCAAAACGCGTTCTTGCTTTACACTAACTAAGCCCTTTAGAATAGGCAAATGCGAATCTTTAACCTTAACTATTAATGAGTATGATGAAATCAATTAAATCAAAAATTCTAAGTAGTGTATGCGCAATAGCGTGTTCAGCCGCCGTATTCTCAGTCACCGCGCAAATAATTCCCGCACCACCACAAGTTAATGCTAAAGGTTACTTTTTGGTCGACTTTACCACCGGTAAAGTTATTGCCGAAGGCGAGGCTGATACAAAGCTTGCGCCAGCGAGTTTAACAAAAATGATGACCAGTTATGTGATTGGTACTGAAATTGAAGCTGGCAATATTGCTGATACTGATATGGTAACGGTAAGCGAAAAAGCATGGGCTAAAAACTTCCCAGAATCATCAAAAATGTTTATCGAAGTAGGTAAGCAAATTAGTGTAGAAGATTTAAACCGCGGCATTATTATTCAATCAGGTAATGATGCCTGTGTTGCTATGGCTGAACACATTGCCGGTAGCGAAAGCGCTTTTGCAGACTTGATGAACGCCCACGCTGAAAAGCTAGGCATGAGTAACAGCCACTTTATCAATAGCCACGGCCTTGATACTGACGAGCACTTTACCACCCCACGTGACATGGCAACACTTGGCGCTGCACTTATTAGAGATGTACCGAACGAATACGCTCTTTATGCAGAAAAATCATTTACTTTTAATGGCATCAAGCAATATAACCGTAACTCATTGTTATGGGATGAAAGCATGAATGTCGACGGCATTAAAACAGGTCATACTAACGACGCAGGCTACAGTCTTGTAACTTCAGCGACTAAAGATGACATGCGCTTAGTTGCCGTTGTAATGGGCACTTCAAGCGAACGAGCACGTAAAGTAGAAAGTAAAAAATTACTTAATTACGGGTTCCGCTTTTATGAAACAACAACCCCTTATAAAGCAGGCGACAGCTTCGTAGAGCAACGCATTTGGATGGGTAACAAAGAAAATGTATCGCTGGGTATTTTAGAAGATACACCAATTACAATCCCACGTGGTCAGCGTAAAAACCTAAAAGCTAACTTTGAGCTTGACGGCACCCTGGAAGCACCCCTTGCTAAAGGCACAACTGTAGGCACCTTATTTTTACAGCTTGAAGGGGAAGATATTGCACAATATCCATTAGTTACCCTCGAAGAAGTTGAAGAAGGTAGCTTCTTTAGTAAAATTTATGATTACTTACGTTTACAAATAATGTAAAAACGTATTAAAGAATATAAGCGCCTTGCCTTGCAAGGCGTTTTTTTTTGCTTAAATAATGGTAGAATGCGCCCCATAACTAGCCCATCCGTATCCGTATACATGGGTAAATCATGTCAGTTTGCTGTTTAGGTGGTCTATCACCCCTACACACATTTTAAGTACGAGGAGTCATCGTCATGGCTACACCTGTAAAAGATACTAAATTTGATGAGTATTTAGAGTACCCATGCCCATTTACATTTAAAATAATGGGTTTAGCAAATGTAAACTTAACTGACCAAATTCTTGCCAAGTTACAACCGATTGCCCCTGGTGATTACGCACCTAAAGTAAAGCCTAGTAGCAAAGGTAACTATGAATCAATAACATTGGTAGCCACGGTAACAAGCGGCGCACATATTGAAGAAATTTATAACGTGATCAGCGCAATTGATGACGTACGTCATATGCTTTGACGCATAACGTGGAGCAAGTAGTGAGCGAAAACACCATAGTGGTACGTCAATTAGGTCGCAGGCGTTACATGCCAATCTGGCAAAAAATGCAAGACTTTACTGATACCCGTAATGACAATAGCGCCGATGAAATATGGCTGGTTGAACACGACCCCGTATTTACCCAAGGCCAAGCAGGTAAAGACGAACATTTACTCGCCCCCGGCGATATTGAAGTAATTAAAGTCGATCGCGGCGGCCAAGTGACCTACCATGGTCCTGGCCAGCAGATGATGTATGTATTGTTTAATTTACGCCGCTTAAAGATAGGTGTTCGCGAATTAGTGACGTGGCTTGAAGAGTGTATAGTAGATACCCTTAAAGAATATGACATCGACGCTTATGCTAAGCCCGATGCACCGGGTGTATACGTTAACGACAGTAAAATTGCATCACTTGGGCTACGTGTTCGCCGCGGCTGCTCATTTCATGGTTTAGCACTAAATGTAAATATGGATTTAAGCCCATTTTTACGCATCAACCCTTGCGGTTATGCCGGCATGAATATGGTGCAAACTACCGACTTAACAGGCCCAGCTAATTTAGAACAAGCAGGTGCTGGACTTGTAAAACATATGATCAAAAAGCTTAACGCAACAGATGTTAAGCATACTGAAGGGTTTGAAAACGAATGAATAAACCAGTCAAAATGGAACCTGGGGTAAAATTACGCGACGCAGAAAAAATGGCGTTGATCCCAGTAAAAGTATTACCAACAGAAAAAACCGAAATGCTACGTAAGCCAGAGTGGCTTAAAATTCGCTTACCTAAGTCAACCGAGCGAATTGATGGCATTAAACAAGCAATGCGTAAGCATGGCTTGCATTCGGTATGTGAAGAGGCTTCGTGCCCCAACCTATCTGAGTGTTTTAACCATGGTACCGCCACCTTTATGATTTTAGGTGCTATTTGTACTCGTCGCTGCCCATTTTGTGACGTAGCCCATGGTCGCCCACTTAAACCTGATGCAGCCGAGCCTGAAAAGCTCGCACTAACGATTAAAGACATGAAGCTAAGCTATGTAGTAATTACCTCCGTAGATCGTGACGATTTACGCGACGGTGGCGCACAGCACTTTGCTGATTGTATTCGAGAAATACGCAAGCACAACCCAACCATTACAATTGAAGTTTTGGTGCCCGATTTTCGTGGCCGGATGGATAAAGCGCTTGAAATTTTAATCGAAACGCCACCTGATGTATTTAACCATAATCTTGAAACAGCACCGCGTTTATATAAACTTGCACGCCCAGGGGCTGACTATAAATGGTCATTAGAATTACTGCGTCGCTTTAAAGAAGCACATCCAGAAGTTAAGACTAAATCAGGTTTAATGGTGGGTCTTGGCGAAGAAATTAATGAAATAGAAGAAGTGTTACGTGACTTACGTGAACACAACGTCGACATGCTAACAGTAGGTCAGTATTTACAGCCTTCAAAGCATCACTTACCGGTTAAGCGCTATGTGCCACCTGCCGAGTTTGATGCATTAAAAGAGTACGCTGATGAAATTGGCTTTACTCACGCAGCTTCTGGTCCGTTTGTTCGCTCAAGCTACCACGCTGACCAACAAGCGGCTGGTAAAGAAGTGAAATAAGCTCTTTTATCAGAAATTAAAAAGCCGTTAATGATTTATAGTCATTAACGGCTTTTTATTTTTAAATCAATTTACTCCTTTGAAGCGCGTAGTAGACTCTAAAACATTACTAGTAATAACATCTACCTTACCATCACCATAGAGTACTTTCGGCTCACACTTAACACCTCGATCAACCTTGAAATGCATAACAGTTAACGAACCTGGTGAGCCGTTAATAATCTCTGATACAAGTTAGTTAATTACAGGGTTACAAATGTCGATATGCGTTTAATAAAATGAATTTGGCCTTTTTAAAATAAAGTTAGGTTAAACCCGAGATACTTGAGATAATTAGTACTGACATAATTATTTAGGTTTATTATGAAACTATTAGTTCGTAACTTGTCTCGTGCTACAACTGAGCATGAACTTCGTACTTTATTTACAGAGCACGGAAAAGTAACTACCTGTAACTTGGTACTTGATAAAGAAACAGGCCAATCTAAAGGCTTTGCCTTTGTTGAAATGCCAAACGATATAGAAGTTAAAGGCGCTATTGCTGCTCTTAACCAAGCTACCGTTGATAAAAGTAAAATCCGCGTTAAATTAGCCGATGCTTAAGTAATAACTCATTACTTAAAGAATAAAACCAGCTTATGCTGGTTTTTTACTAAAAGCGGCTAATATAAAAAATTATTGTTCAACGAAAAAAATAAAACGCTGCTCGTTATTATTAACTACTTTTTTTAGATAGACTTATTGTGCAACTCTTTATATCCATTGAATTAGTGTTCTAATAGTAAGGCAGGAAAGTAACTCTCTAAAAAGTCATACTTTAATAACTCGGTATTATCTTATCGAAATTTG
>NZ_JBQSVO010000005.1:0-68227 GCF_052376275.1 Pseudoalteromonas sp. AOP7-A1-14
GATTACAATCAAGGATAAAGATAAGTAATGCATTTTTTGCCCTTTTAGAGGTGGGAGTGCAAGTTTACAGTGACACCTATTTGTACTTAGCTAATCTAAATTTTATATTTAGGTCGAGTAGCTCTAGATGCTCACTACGTAAATAGTTTTCATCAATATTTGCAGTTCCTGCAGGAGGCATTGGGATTGAATAATAAGGTATGTCAGCTGTATATTTACAATTAACTACATCGTGCCTGATGGACGTGGCATCCTCCAAAAAGATAAAAATAAATCAAAGCCAGCAAAGGTGTAATAAACTTAAAACAACACTTATAGCCAAGGCAAAAAAATACCTTACTCAAAATTGAGAAAGGTATATAAAAGTATCAAAGGGACTTTAATTAGGTTTATAAGCAGTTAGTTTTGCGCAATATGTAACTGTCCAAACGTAAATACCTTAAACAAATAAAAAGTATTGATCAGCACCAAGCTCATATTTGAAATAACACTTGAAGACATCAAATCCAAACTAAAAGATAAAAACAGCAGCATACAGGCACTAATCGCCGCGACTCTTAATACAGTCTGCTGGTTTATAAAAAAGGCACCCAATCCTAGGGCCAATAGAGAAATGTTTAAAAGCCAATCTAGCTCGTTCAGCATGGTTTTGTCAGTATTCTAGTGTTGAAAAAAGGAGCGCCATTATGGTGAACTTTTGCACACCTTTCAAGCAAGTAATTTTATCTGCTTCGGATTAGTTTTATTAATCAGTTTTTTAGTTTTCAGTGTGGTAAAAAAAACATATTGATGGCTGGTATTGCATTTTTTAAAGCTATTTGGTGTTGATAGTTTATGGCATAAGTAAAGCGTTTCGTATCTCAAACTGGCCAATAGTTTTAAAGTACTTATTATCTAAAGCCTTTGTGTAAGCAAGAAGTCGAGTCAATATATGCTACCGATCACTATGTCTAATTTCATAGGTTGTTGGTGTGGTTTTTTTGTTTGATAATACATTAATATAATTAGTGCAGGCCTTTGCTACTTGCTGGATTTTTATTTTCTTAGGCCTAAAGCAAATCTGGTCTTTTAAGCATAGCTCTTTATAATGGCTTATAAATTTAATTAAATAAGTTCTTATAATAAACACAGTGGCTCAGGCTGTCATATAATAACTTAAACCTAGTTCATAGCCTATGGGGATCATGCATGAATACACAGCTTTCAATTTTAATAGTGGATGATGTAGGCACCGTGCGCAGCTTTTTAAATCAAACTTTGATGCATTTAGGAATTGAAAATGTAAAAGAGGCGTCAACAGCGGCGCAATGTATCAGCGCATGTCAAACAAGTGACTACAATATAATATTTCTTGATATTGAGTTACCCGACGGTGACGGCAAAGAGTTAATAGCTCAGCTTAGCGAAATTAACCCACAGGCAAATGTGGTCATGGTGTCTGCTCACTCGGGTGTTGAGAATGTTAGGGATGCGATTGATAAAGGCGCAAAAGGGTTTGTGGTAAAGCCTTTCTCACCAAAGAAAATAGCGGCTATTTTGAAGAAGTTTTACCCCGAATTAGATATAGCTTAATTAATAGCATGTTCTTAAAAGTATGATCATGATAGAGGATTAAATTACTCACTAACTGCGATAAAAGTATTTATATAAAACAACGATACTTCAAAGTTTCTTCCTTATAACCAAGAGCTATTTACTTATCGCGATAACAGATCAGTAATTCAAGGCAATTGGTATAACGAAGGCTTTAAATTTTAAGTAAAAAAAACCGGCCTAAGCCGGTTTTTTATATGCATTCAAAAACAAATTATAGTGCTTTAATTTTAGCAGCTAAACGGCTCTTATGACGAGCAGCTTTGTTTTTGTGAATTAGACCCTTAGTTGCATAACGGTCTAAAATAGGTGTTGCAGCAGCAAATGCTTGCTGTGCAGTTTCTTTGTCGCCAGCTTCAATAGCAGAAACTACTTTTTTAAAGTATGTACGCATCATTGAACGACGGCTTGCGTTGTGCTGACGGCTTTTTTCGCTAGTGATAGCGCGTTTTTTTGCAGACTTGATGTTAGCCAAGGTTTGCTCCTAACAATCTTAAAATAAGCTTAATTTAAAGGCCGTGGAATATGCCTTTTTTTATCATGAATGTCAATAAAATTTTGACATTTCAAGAAAAACTGCTCCTTATAACGAACATCAATTTGCCGCTTTAGCAGTTAATATCAGGATTATAACAAAGCATAGCCACCCAGCCTAGTGCTTTAAAGCGATTTATAAAAAAGACTGTGGCATAATTGTGACTCTTAGTTGTTTTTAAAGCAGGTTTAGTGTGGCAAAAGGGTTATTTCGTTCGGGTATGATTGTCAGTGCAATGACGATGATATCGCGGATTTTAGGGTTGGTACGTGATGCTGTTGTGGCTAATTTGTTGGGGGCAAGTGCTGCTGCCGATGTGTTTTTATTTGCCAATCGGATCCCTAATTTCTTACGCCGTTTATTTGCAGAAGGTGCATTTGCACAGGCTTTTGTGCCGGTTTTATCTGATATAAAAGAGCAGCAAGGCGATGATAAAGTGCGTTTTTTTGTAGCGCAAGCTGCGGGCACGCTTGGCACTATTTTACTTCTAGTGACAATTTTTGGTGTAGTCGCTTCGCCCGTTATTGCCGCCTTATTTGGTACTGGGTGGTTTATTGATTGGTGGCAAGGGGGGCCTGATGCTGACAAGTTTGAACTGGCAAGCTCCTTACTAAAATTCACTTTCCCCTATTTGTTTTTTGTAAGTCTAGTGGCGCTAAGTGGTGCTGTTATGAATGTTTATAATCGCTTTGCCGTGGCAGCATTTACGCCAGTTCTTTTAAATATTTCTATTATTCTCTGCGCTATTTTTTTACATGATAAGTTTTCGGTTGGTGCTTACTCACTTGCTATCGGGGTGTTTGTCGGTGGGGTAGTGCAGTTATTATTTCAACTACCCTTTCTATATCGCGCGAAAATGCTCGCTCCACCGCGCTGGGGTTGGCAAGACGAGAATGTGAAAAAAGTACGTAAATTAATGTTGCCGGCGCTATTTGGGGTCTCTATTAGTCAAATTAATTTATTGCTTGATACGGTTATTGCTTCGTTATTGATGACAGGTTCTATTGCTTGGCTCTATTACTCTGACCGACTTATTGAATTTCCACTGGGACTATTTGGTATTGGTATTGCCACGGTTATTTTACCGTCGCTATCTAAATTACATAGCAGTAAAAAAGGTAGTGATTTTCAAGACACACTCGATTGGGGGGTGCGCTTTGTGATATTTTTAGGCATTCCCGCTATGGTGGGATTAATGGTTATTAGCCCACTTATCATTACTGTTTTATTTGACCATGGTGCATTTAGTAGTGATGAAATTGATCATGTTAAAGCGGTAAGTTTTGGTGTGATGGCGTATTCGGTAGGGTTAGTAAGTTTTATGCTAATTAAAGTATTAGCCCCCGGTTTTTACTCACGCCAAGATACAAAAACGCCTGTAAAAATAGGTGTTATTACTTTAGTGCTGAATATGGTTTTTAATATTATACTAGCGCCGTTTATTGGTTATTTAGGGCTTGCGCTTGCTACCTCTATGTCGGCTAGTTGCAATGCATTCTTATTATATCGACAGCTTAAAAAAGAGCAGGTGTATCAATTTTCTAGCATGAGTGGCTGGTTTACGCTTAAGTGCATTGCAGCAAGTATTGTTATGGGGGCTAGTGTACTTTACCTGAACAGCTATTATGCATGGCAAACATGGCATTTTACACAGCAGCTATTACTGCTAGGTGCATTGCTATTAATTGCTGGATTTATGTACTTCTTAACCTTGTTTATATTGGGCGTGCGATTAAATACCATAAAAAACGTTGCAACTACTGAACTAAACTAAAAAAGGGACACTAAAACCACGGCAACGACACTCGCATCTTGGGGTGGTTTGGGTATATAATCGGCGGTTCTGTAACCTCGGTTTTATTATCGAGCTAATGATGGGTTACTTTCAGCATACTTGCTGGCAAAGGCAAAAGGTCATATGGAGTTAATTAGGGGTATTCATAACATTCGGGCTCAGCATTATGGCTGCGTGTTAACTATTGGTAATTTTGATGGCGTACACTTAGGGCATGAAGCAGTGCTAAAGGGGCTGCTTCATGATGCGAAAAAATATAATTTGCCCAGTACGGTAATGTTATTTGAACCTCAACCGCAAGAGTTTTTTGCTAAAGGTAACGCACCTGCGCGCTTAACACGATTGCGCGATAAGTTGGTATTACTTGCCAGGCTTGGTATCGAACGGGTTATTTGTATTAGTTTTAATCAACAATTTGCTAATATGCAAGCTGAGCAGTTTGTTGAGCAAGTGTTGAACTCTAAACTAGGAGTTAAAGCCCTGACAGTTGGTGACGACTTTCGTTTTGGTAAACGTCGTCAAGGGGATTTTTCTCTGCTCAGTGAAATGGGCCAACAAGTGAATATGGATGTAAAAAGCACTGCCAGTTTTCGCCAATTAAATGATAGAGTAAGCAGTACGTTTATTCGTGAGGCTTTGGCAAAAGGTCAACTAGCTCAGGCAAAAGCGATGCTTGGTCATGACTACGCTATTTCTGGGCGAGTCATCCATGGATGGGAGCGAGGCAGAGAGCTAGGGTTTAGAACCGCAAATATCGCTTTAAAACGTCAGGTCTGCCCTGTGAATGGGGTGTTTGCAGTTCGTGCTACGATTTCAGGACAACAGGTTTATGGGGTTGCCAATATTGGTAACAAGCCCACATTTAATGGGACACGCGCTCTATTAGAAGTACACTTATTTAATTTTGCGCAAGATATTTACGGACAATTTATGCACGTGGAGTTGATTGAAAAACTTCGCGATGAGAAAAAATTCGAGACATTAACACAATTGACGGCACAAATTGCAATTGACGTTGCAGCCGCAAAACAGTGTTTTGGTTTAAATTAGGTAGCCGATACGGAAACTAGGATTAATGAGCGACTACAAACATACTTTGAATTTACCGGAAACCATGTTTCCAATGCGCGGCAATTTGGCACAACGTGAACCTAAAATGCTAAAAGCATGGTATGAAGACGACCTGTATGGTCAAATCCGCAGCGCTAAAAAGGGTAAAAAAACCTTCATTTTGCATGACGGCCCTCCGTATGCAAATGGTGATATCCACTTAGGTCACTCAGTTAATAAAATTCTTAAAGATATTATTGTTAAATCAAAAACCTTATCTGATTTTGATGCACCTTACATTCCTGGTTGGGATTGTCACGGTTTGCCAATTGAATTAATGGTTGAGAAAAAAGTGGGTAAACCAGGCGTTAAAGTCACGGCCAGCGAGTTTCGTGAAAAGTGCCGTGCTTTCGCAAAAAAGCAAGTTGAAGGTCAAAAAGTTGATTTTAAACGCCTAGGTGTTTTTGCTGATTGGGAAAAGCCTTATCTAACTATGAACTTTGATTTTGAAGCTAACGCGATTCGTGTGCTTGGCCGTATTATCAAAAAAGGTCATTTGCACAAAGGTGCTAAGCCGGTGCATTGGTGTACAGATTGTGGCTCAGCACTCGCTGAAGCTGAAGTTGAGTACCAAGATAAGCAATCACCAGCAATTGATGTGCGTTTTGTATTTGACGAGCAACAAGCTGTTGTTAATGCGTTTGATTTAAAAGCAGACCACGAAGGTACGGGGACTGTAAGCACCGCCATCTGGACAACCACTCCGTGGACATTACCTGCTAACCGTGCTGTAGCAGTGCATGCTGATCTAGAATACGCACTTGTACAAATTGAAGATGAAGGCGTACAGCAGCGTTTAATTTTAGGCTCAGAACTTGTAAAAGATGCGGTTGATCGCTTTGGCTTTAAGCATTACCACGTATTAGGGTATGTTAAAGGCGCAGCACTAGAAAACCTTCAATTAGCGCATCCGTTTTATGATTTTAGTGTGCCAATGATTGTGGCTGATCATGTAACAACTGATTCAGGTACGGGGATTGTTCATACTGCACCTGGTCATGGTCAGGAAGATTTCGTGGCTGGTTTAAACTATGGTTTAGAAGTCGCCAACCCGGTTGGCGCAAATGGTGTGTACTTACCTGATACTGAGCTTTTTGCTGGCCAACACGTGTTTAAAGCTAATGCGAGTGTTGTTGATGTGCTTAACGAACGCGGTGCTCTGCTGCATCATCATGCGCTTAATCATAGTTACCCGCATTGTTGGCGTCATAAAACACCGATAATTTTCCGTGCTACGCCGCAGTGGTTCATAAGTATGGATCAGGCTAATTTACGCCAAGATTCATTAGCCGAAATTAAAAACACTCAATGGTTACCAGAGTGGGGCGAAAGCCGTATTGCGAATATGGTTGAAGGCCGCCCTGATTGGTGTATTTCACGACAGCGTACTTGGGGTGTGCCAATCACCTTATTTGTAGATAAAGACACCGGTACTCTACATCCAAATACCCAAGAGCTTATTGAGCAAGCAGCCCAGCTTGTTGAAAAGTCAGGTATTCAAGCTTGGTATGACTTAGAGCCGGCGACATTGCTGGGTGATGACGCTGAGCAATATATGAAAGTGCAAGATACTTTAGATGTATGGTTTGACTCAGGTGTAACTCATGCATGTGTTGTGGATGCTCGCGAAGAACTTAATGGCCCGGCTGATTTATACCTAGAAGGGTCAGATCAGCATCGTGGTTGGTTTATGTCATCAATGATGACCTCGGTCGCTATTAATGGCCATGCACCGTACCGCCAAGTGTTAACACATGGTTTTACGGTTGATGAAAATGGCCGCAAGATGTCAAAATCATTGGGTAATGTTATTTCACCACAAAATGTGATGAATAAACTAGGTGCTGATATTTTACGTTTATGGGTGGCATCAACAGATTATACCGCTGAGATGACGGTGTCTGACGAAATATTTAAACGCTCTGCAGATCGTTACCGCCGTATTCGTAACACCAGCCGTTACTTATTGGCTAACTTAAGTGGCTTTGACCCAAAAACAGATCAAGTAGCGATCGACGATATGGTTGAGCTAGATCGTTGGATTGTTGGCCGCGCGGCACAATTACAAGAAGAAATTGTAGCTGCTTATGATAACTATCAAATGTTACATGTAACGCAAAAGCTTATGAATTTCTGTACCGGTGAACTTGGTTCGTTCTATTTGGATGTTATTAAAGACCGTCAATATACAGCTAAAAGTGATAGCCATGCACGTCGTTCGTGTCAAACTGCGCTTTACCATATTGCTGAAGCAATGACGCGTTGGATGGCACCAATCATGAGCTTTACCGCACAAGAAATTTGGCAAGCATTACCAGGTGAACGTGATGATTACGTATTTACTTCTGTTTGGTATGAAGGCTTAAAAGCGACTAGCCATGGTAAATTTAGTAACGAAGATTGGCTAACCATTCTAAGTGTTCGTGATGAAGTAAACCGTGTACTTGAAGCTGCGCGTAAAGAAGAAGTACTGGGCGCAACGTTACAAGCGAATGTAAAGCTTTATGCAAGTGAGGAGCTTACTGAAAAGCTTGCTGCATTAGGCGATGAGCTTCGCTTTGTGTTATTAACATCAACAGTAAGTGTTGCAGCAGTCACAAGCCAACCAGCTGATACTCAAACCACAGAAATCGAAGGGCTGTATATTTCAGTTGCGGCAACGGACGCACCAAAATGTGAACGTTGTTGGCATTACTGTGATGATGTGGGGAGTAATCCAGAACACCCTGAAATTTGCGGTCGTTGTGTTAATAATGTTGATGGTGAAGGCGAACAGCGTCAATTCGCTTAGGAGTATTTAGTGAGCAAACTAACCCAAAAAAGTGGTTTAGTGTGGCTGTGGTTAAGTCTACTACTATTGGTAGTGGACTTTGCGAGCAAAACTCTGGTTGTAAGCACTATGGATTTGCGCCAGTCTATTGATATATTGCCATTTTTCAATTTTACTTATGTGCATAATTATGGCGCTGCCTTTAGCTTTTTAAGTGATGCAGGAGGGTGGCAGCGTTGGTTTTTAAGTTTAATTGCGGTATCAATCAGTGTGTTACTTATTTGGTGGTTAAAGCGTTTACCCGCCTCAAATAAGGTTTTGTGTGGTGCTTACGCTTTAGTGCTTGCTGGTGCTATTGGTAACTTATACGACCGTATTACTTATGGTTATGTTATCGACTTTATACATGTTTATTATGATAACTGGCACTTTCCTGCATTTAACATCGCTGATAGCGCAATTTGTATAGGCGCAGCACTTTTATTATTTGATGCCTTTACCGGCGAAAGCCCTAAGGAGCAAAAAACATGAGCCAAACAGTAATTGCTGAAAACTCAGAAGTTATTTTTCATTTTTCAATTAAGTTGTCTGATGGCTCTGCCGCAGACTCTACGAAAGTGCACAATAAGCCAGCTAAACTCATCATGGGCGATGGTAGCTTAACGGCTAACTTTGAGAAGTGTTTAATGGGTTTAAGTGCAGGTGAAGATAAATCTTTTGAACTTGAACCTGAAGATGCCTTTGGGCAGCCCAACCCTGACAACATTTATTATGTTGAACGCAGTAAGTTTGGTACAGATACCCCCGCGGAAGTTGGTAATATTATTGCTTTTACTCAACCTGACGGTACTGAATTACCCGGGCTGGTACGTGAAGTACAAGGGGATTCGGTAACGATTGATTTCAATCATCCTTTAGCTGGTCAGCGTTTAACGTTTGAAGTTGAAATAATTGAGGTTCGGGGTTAATGGATATTTTATTAGCAAACCCACGTGGCTTTTGTGCTGGCGTTGATCGCGCTATTAGTATTGTTGAACGTGCACTCGATATTTTTGAAAAGCCAATTTATGTACGCCATGAAGTCGTGCATAATCGCTATGTGGTTGATGGCTTAAAAAACCGTGGTGCAGTATTTGTTGAAGAACTTGATCAGATACCTGACGACAGCATTGTTATTTTTAGTGCGCATGGCGTATCACAAGCGGTGCGCAGTGAAGCAAAACGTCGTGCGCTTAAAATATTTGATGCGACTTGCCCACTGGTCACAAAAGTGCATATGGAAGTCACTCGCGCTAGCCGTAAGGGCATTGAGTGTATTTTAATTGGTCACCAAGGACACCCTGAAGTTGAGGGAACTATGGGGCAGTATGATAATAACGATGGCGGCATTTATTTAGTCGAAACCCCTGAGGATGTTGCTAATCTTAATGTTAAAAATTCAGAGAATTTATTCTACTGTAGCCAAACCACTTTATCGGTTGATGACACCGCTGATGTTATTGATGCGCTGCGCAGCAAGTTTCCAGCTATAGATGGCCCACGCAAAGATGATATTTGTTATGCCACGCAAAACCGCCAAGATGCGGTACGTGATCTTGCTGACAAAGTCGATGTACTGCTTGTAGTGGGAGCTAAAAATAGCTCTAACTCAAATCGATTGCGTGAACTTGCTGATAAAATGGGCACCACCGCTTATTTAATTGATGATGCCACTAATGTGCAAGACGAGTGGTTTGCAGGTCTTAAATCCGTTGGGGTAACTGCAGGAGCTTCTGCACCTGAGGTGTTAGTACAGCAAGTGATCAACCGCTTAGAAGAACTCGGCGGTACACAGGTTATTGAAAACCCAGGTAAAGAAGAAGATATTGTTTTTGCAGTACCTATTGAACTACGCTAAGTAGTACAGAACACTTTAATAGGAGAGCTGAATGAGCACTTTGCCTCGCCACGATGCATTGCTTTTTACAGCTCTTTTTAATGAGCGGGGGGTATTAGCTACCTTAGTTGTTACTCAAGTTATTGCTATTGTTTTGGCATTTGCACCCAATATAGAGGGGGATGCTTGGCTTAGTCTTGGTGTAATGAGCCTTTTTTTACACTTAACTGTTTTATTTAGCACGTCTTCTTTGTATATTTTTAGTGGGGTTTTACAAAAACAAACTCATCTTATTCAGCTTTTTTACTTTTTTACTTTTTTTACAGTAAGTACCAGTATATTTAGTGTACTATTCTCTCATTTTGCTTTTGGTATAGAAAGCAATAAACAACTCATCTATTTTGTACTTCGCAATTGTATAATTGTGTTTTTACTTGCTGCATTATTCGTACAGTTTCTACTTATTCATTTTGAAAAAGAGCAGCAAACAAAAGCGCTATCACGTGCTGAGCTTGACGCATTACAAGCACGTATTCGGCCTCACTTTTTATATAACAGCTTAAATACAGCAGCTGAGCTATCCCACCAAGATGCAAATGCAGCAGAGCAAGCAATTTTGGCCTTAGCGGCTTTATCACAAGCGGCAATGCGTTCAGGACAGAGTGTGCCACTTGAAAGTGAGATAATACTTAGTAAACAGTATGTCGAGCTTGAAACGTGGCGTTTTGGTAATCGTTTAAAAGTAGATTGGCAAATACCAAATGAGTTACCCGTACTGGCAATACCTTGTTTAACACTTCAGCCTTTAATTGAAAATGCGGTTTGTCACGGCGTAGAAACGAGGGAGGCAGGCACTGTAATTAAAGTTGAACTACATGTTACAACGGGTTATTTAACCATTATTGTTTCAAACCCAATAACACCGATTAGCGCTAATTCTAATATAAGACCTAATAATGGCATGGCACTTGATAATATTCGTCAACGTTTAAATATTTATTATAATAATAAAGCGCAATTAAGCATTACAAATAAAAATGATGTGTTTAGAGTAAAAGTAGTGCTCCCTAAACAAATAGAGAGTGATCTATGAATGTTGTTATTATTGATGATGAACCTCTTGCAAGAGTGCGCTTAAAACGACTACTCGCAATTAATAAAGATATAACAGTACTCGGGGAGGCAAGTAACGGTAATGAAGCACTAAAGCTTATTGAAAAAGTGATACCTGATTTAGTTTTTTTAGATGTTGATATGCCGGGTATTAATGGTTTGGAGGTCGCAAAAGAGTTAAACAAATTACCGGTTCCACCCGCGATTATATTTATTACCGCGCACCCAGAGTATGCCTTAAATGCTATTCAATTAAATGCAGCGGGTTATTTGGTAAAGCCGATATCAGAACAATCATTACAAACAGTGCTTGAGCAAGTCGGGCGTATAAATAAAGCCCATGTACAAAAGCAACACGTTACTAAAATAAACTATCAACTTGCAGGAACACTCAAAAGCGTTGAGATAGAGTCTGTTTATTACTTCAATGCGAAAGAAAAGTACACGAAGATGGTATTCAAATCAGGAGAAGCTCTTATTGAGCAAAGCTTAAAACAGTTAGAGCTCTCGTATCCTGCTCTTGTTTTACGTATTCACCGTAATACCTTGGTAATTAAAAGTAAAATTATAGCACTGCACTCTCAAGGTAATGGGAATCATGTTATTGAACTGCAAGGTTGTAATGAGCTATTAGCGGTTAGTCGACGCGAGCTAAAAACGGTTAAAAATACGCTTTAAATATTATTAACCAGTACTTTATTAACCGTTTATCAACAAATATAGCCGTTTGTCGTAGTCTTGCTTGAATCTAGATTTTAATTGCATAAACTTATAATTAGGTAATTTTTATTTGGTTTATATATGCAATCACATCACTTTAAATTGCAAAAAGGCTTTACTTTAATTGAAGTACTTATTGCATTTATTATCCTCAGTTTTGGTCTGCTAGGTGCCGTTGCTTTGCAAGCAAAAGCTAAACAAGCAAGTTTTGATTCTATGCAGCGCGCTGCTGCTGTTGCACTTGGAAATGACATTATCCAACGTATTCGTGCTAATGATACGCCTAAGTTGGGTACACTTTATAAAAAAGACTTTACTAGTAAGACACCTATAAGCTCATCAACAACATGTTTTGGCAGCTCATGTACTGCAGAACAAATTGCTTTACTTGATCTTGAACAGTGGAAACGAGCAATACGTGCCCGTGACAACACGGGTTCCCTCGATGATGCAAGTGTATGTATAAATCCTGTTGCAGTAGCTGGTTCAGGTGGTAAAGCTTTTAATATTGAAGTCATTGTTTCATGGCAGGGCCGACAAGAATTTACAGCAAATGCAGCCACGACAAGCACTACTTGTGGAACAGCCGATAAAAAACGCCGTTTAGTGGTTTTAACCAGTTATATATATGTGAGGAGCTAACATGAAGCAAAAAGGATTTACGCTTGTAGAAGCTATGATTTCACTATTTATTGGTGGTTTAATTCTCGGTGGCGTTATGTTCACTTTTATTAGTATGAAAGTAACCACAAAAGACACGATGACCATCGGTGAGCTCCAAGAGTCAGGGCGTTTAGCTATAAATATTATGCAGCGTGATATTGAGCAAGTTGGTTTTTGGGGAACTTATTACGATGACTCGTTCACCTCAGTAAATACAACCGTTTCTGCAACGACGATTACAGGTGATTGCTCTGAGGGGACTAATAACGGCAGCTTTCCCGATTTAACCAGTAGTAGTAATTTTCGTACTATTTATGCGAAAACGACTGCTAGTAAAGATAACCTAAATTGCATAAACGACGGCATTATTCCTGAGAATAATAAAAAGACCGATATTCTTCAGCTCAAGTTTTTACAAGGTGATCCTCAATATGATGCTATTACAGGTACTAATACCACTAGCGATAAAATAAATTATTTTATCGCAGAACAAGAACAAGCACGTTTTGTAACCGGTAAACATACCCCAACAAATATCAACGTAACTATTTGGCCATATAGTCATCATGTTTATTATATTAAAGAAGAAAAATATTTAGTAAATAATAAAGAAATAAAAGTCCCTGCATTAAGAAGAAAACGATTAGTAAATGGAAAAATGACCTCTGAAACGATAATGGAAGGGGTCGAAAATATGCGTTTTTTGTTTGGATTAGACACGAATAGCGACAGTCGAGTTGATACTTATAAAAGCGCCAGCACAATTACTGCTGCTGAATGGGAAAACCGCAAAGCTATATTAACGGTGCAAGTTTTTCTATTAATCCGTGCACTTCAACCAGACCCTGGGATTGAACTTAAAAACCAAAAATATATTTTAGGTGAGGGAGCTGCAAAGCGAGAGTTAAATTTTAATGATAACTATAGAAGAACTGTTTTTACAACAACTATTCGTTTAAGTAACGTTGGGGGAAACCTATGGAAAATTTAAAGTTACTACCAAGTAAACAACGAGGTGTCGTGTTAATTGTAGCATTGATCATGGTTGTTGCCGTAACCGGTATTGCAGTTACACTGATGAGTAGTAGTACCATTGATATTAAAATTACCAATGCCGCACAAGAGCGAGAAGTCGCTGAAAATCAATTGCTTGGCGAAGTGCAAAGAGTGATTGCGTCAGAAGCTAAAGAAGGTGCTGATAGTAACTTTTTTCTTACTCCAGATGAGACCGCTACAGATTCGGGTAAGCTTGATAGTGATGGTAATAAAATAATTATACCAGAGAAGGACATTACAGAGCCTGGGCACGAAATGAAAAGCATAATGACGAATTTAAATCGAGGTTCGCTAGAGCTTAACTGCCCTCGTAGTTATAGTTTTACAGCGGGTGTTTCATGCAACATGGTCCAAGTATCTACTACTATAGAATATGGCTCTAAAAGCAAGCACCAATTAACTATAGTAACAGGTATAGCTCAAGAGATGGCGAGTATAGGTAAGGGGATTTAATAATGAAACTCATGTTGAAAAATATATTCGCTTTAATCTTAGGTTGTGTCATTGCGTTACCTGTTATCGCAGAAGATATAGAGCTTTATGTAAATGAAAATATAGAACTTGATGAAAAGCCGCGTGTTTTATTGATTTTTGATACCTCGGGAAGTATGGCTTACTCATCAAGTACTGGTAGTGAAAGCTGTTATGGCTCATGTATTAGTCGTCTTGAAGCTGCTCAGTCAGCTATGAGTCAAGTAGTTGAGGTTAATAAAGACTCTATAGATTTTGGCTTAATGCGTTTTAATAGCCTTGATGGTGGTTATGTTTTAAATGGTATTGGCAGTTCTTCAGAGTCTATAAAAACATCAATAAGTAACCTTCCTGCTAGTGGTGGTACTCCATTGACTGAAACACTTTGGGAAGCTTATTTATATATAACAGGGAAAAGTGTGCACTATGGTGAGCAAGTTAGTGAATCAAATAGGGATAGTAGTGTTGAAAATAAAACCTTTATTCGTAGGGAATGCCAACAGTGGGGATTGCTCAGTTGTTGGAAGTGGAAAAATGTATATAGCCACACTTACATATCCCCTTTTACGGATAGCCTAGCTGAAGCTAAACGCTGTGATAACTCAGTAAATATAATTTATATGACTGATGGAGACCCATCTTCGGGAAGTGATAATGAGAGAGATTATGACATTAGCGTTGAGCATAATAAGTATTTTGGTAGTTATTTAACTAACGGTGATCGCTATTATAATAACATGCTGCATCAGCTTGCTAAAGTTATTCATGGAACAGGCGACACTATTGTTGATTTGTATCCATCTACTCCCGATATTAATGAAACAGGGCGTCTATATACCATCGGCTTTGGTTCTGGCATGACTGAAAAAGGTCAAAACTTATTAAAACTAGCATCTACGTTGGGTGGAGGGAAAAATATACCTGCAACAACTCCTGAAAAGTTAACGGAAGCTTTAAATCAAGCTGTTTCAGATATTAGAAGTGAAAACAGTACATTTACCTCCCCATCTTTTGCAAGTAACAATGTTGATCAAACACGTAGTGGCGATGCTATCTATCTTGCCATGTTTTTTCCTGATAAAAGTACACGCTGGCGTGGTAATTTAAAAAAATTAAAAGTGTCTGGCAATACTATTATAGATGCTAAAAATAATACCGCACTTGATGATGATGGTTTAATAAATACAGATGCGGCTACATTTTGGGACAAAGATAAGGCAGCCGATGGGAACTCAGTGAAAAGTGGTGGTGTGAATGCTGCTCTTTCAAATAGAACCGAATCACGGAATATTTTTACGGATGCAAATACCGACGGACGAATTAGCTTTGACTTTGATGCCCTTAAAGAAGCGTATGATAGTGAACAGAATATTGCTAAGGCTTTTAATGTCGATAAGTCGGAAGTTAAAGAGATAATTAATTGGGCTCGCGGTGTAGACGTTGATAATGAGAATTCATCGTCATCTGTTCGCAATGATATTTTTGGCGACCCATTGCATTCAAAACCCGTTGCTATCGATTATGGTAATGGCGATATACGCATCTTAATTGGTACAAATGCGGGTTTTTTACATATGTTTAAAGACGATAATGTTAATAATGAAGTAGATGAAAGTTGGGCATTTATACCCTCTGCACTTTTTAATATTCTTAAACCACTTCGAGATGAAGACTCGGGTAAAAAGTATGGTATGGATGGGCCAATAAGTGTGTACTCCAAAAATGAAAGCCTCATTAGCGATGATGGCGATAGTGTAAATGATGGAATTGTTGATGCTAGTAAAGGGGATGAAGTGTGGGCTTTCGCTGGAATGCGACGTGGTGGTAATAACTATTATAGTTTAAATATCACTGATCCTGACTCTCCCAAATTAAAATGGACAATACAAGGAGGTGAGGGTGAATTTACTAAGCTTGCTCAAACGTGGTCGAAGCCACAAGTTGCATTTATAAAAGCGTTTGGCGATAAACCAGTACTTGTTTTCGGCGGTGGTTACGATACTAATAAAGATAATAGCTCTGAAGCTGACTCTGTAGGTAATAATGTATATATAGTGGATGCAGATTCAGGCACTAAGCTTTGGTCATTATTGGATAACGACAGCTTTGAAGGTAAACATAGTATTGCTGCAGGTGTTACATTATTGGATTCTGATTATGACGGCTACATTGATAGAATATATGCAGCAGATACAGGCGGTAATATTTGGCGCATTGATATGCCTAGTGATGATAAAAGTGAATTTAGTTACTATAAATTGGCTGAGCTAGGTGTTGGGGCTGATAGGCGCTTTTTTTATAAGCCGTTAGTAGCTCGGACTATGTTTAGCAAAGTGACAATAGAAGGGGAAGTGACCACACGGTTAGACACCCCGTATGATGCCATTGTTATTGGTAGTGGTAAAAGAACAAGCCCTAATGACGCAGAAACTTCAGATCAATTGTTTATGATACGAGACGAAAATACAGTCACAGAGTCATTTACAGGTAAAGAGCCTGAGGCTATTAAACCAGCTGACTTAATGAGCATGAATGATGACCCATTTGGTAATGCGTTGAGTAACAAAACTGGCTTTATTGAACAAGAAGCAAAGTTGGGAGGAGAGTTTAAAGGGTGGCGTTACAGTTTGGCAGCAGGAGAAAAGTCATTAGCTGCTGCAACCGTTGTCGGTGGTGTTGCTTATTTTACATCTTTCACACCTGCTTCCGAGTCATCAACTAAAAACCAATGCTCGCTCAGTGGCGGCGGCGGCTCGCTTTATGCTTTTCATTTACATTATGGTACTAAAGTTTATGATGACTTAAAGTTTGCAACTAGTACAGAAGTACCCGATACACCGCAGCTTTATTTTGGCTCTACTTGTGCAGATAGCGATGGTAATGGAAAGTGCGATGATGATTCTTCAAAAGTACCTGAAAGCCAATTCTATTTAATTGGACCAGGCATCAAAAGTGATAGTGCTAAAAACCCACTGCAACCACTGGAAATTACAGGCCCAGGCTTGAATGTTGTTAATGGTAAAATCAAGCTTGTGAATGATGAGACGTCAGGGTTTGGCTTTAAAACTCGACAAACGTATATATATAAGCGCGAAGAAAATGATGAAAATATACAGAATGAAGACGATTAAGGCGGTTTAAATGATCAAAAAACAGCGTGGTTTTACCTTAATTGAATTGATGATAGCAGTTGCTATCGTCGGTATTTTAGCTGCAATAGCACTGCCTAATTATTCAGAGTATGTAAAGCGTGCCTCACGTGCAGAGGCTGCTGCAGCATTATTAGATGCTGCAAACAAAGAAGAGCAGTATTTTGTTGACAATAGGGAGTATACAGAGAAATTTACTGATTTAGGTTTACAAAGTAAAACCGAGAATAAACATTTTGAATTAACGATTAAAGTGACGAATAAAAATGCTTTTACAATCACTGCAAAACCTTTTGCAGGGCCGGTAAAAGGAGACGGTGATTGCACTGAGCTTTTCATAACTGATACAGGTCTTAAAGGTGCTAAAGGGGCAAAAACAAACGAAGGAAAGGATGTTGACTACTGCTGGGGTCGGTAGTTTTAATTACTCTTTTTGGCACTTATCAGTTGATTTAATACGAATTCTACCCGTTTGACTTATAGACAAAGCTAGCCCTTCGAGGCTGGCTTTGTTGTTTGGGCAATATATAAAAGTCCCATTTTGAAAGCCATTTAATGACCCATCAGGGCGAAAGGTTATTGCGTTTCGAGGGTATTCAAGGCTATCTGAACTGTGCACCTTTTCAAATGTACTTAAAAGCAGTTCGTCGTGCTCTAACGTTGTTGACTTATCGTGATCAATAAAAAGTGACATTTTTTTATCCCACTTACCCTCAGTGCATTGACCATTTTTTAGTGCGCATAGAGTAACATAAGTACTATTTTCAACAGCATATAAGCGACCGTAGTTGATATTTCTGTGCAGGAGATTAACATGATTTTCTAATCTGTTTTTAGCTAAAAAGTTAGGGTAAAACCACATTGATAGCTGACTAATAATGCTTACTATAACCAGAGCAACCATTAGTTCCAGAAGGGTAGCTCCATTGAGTTTTAGTATTGATAATTTCATCCTTGAAATCCTGAACTAACAATTTATTAATTCAGTCTAGTAAATGATAGCTATATGACAACTGTATTTTGTTTGTTTTTTAATCGCACGTGTTGTTGGTATCACCAACATAAAAAGCAGTCCCTGATACTGATACGCTCAATGCTTTATTATTATCATTACTTGTGCAATAAATAAAACCGGTAAAACCACTAATGCTGGCTAAGCTTGTTGTGATACGACCGCTGGTGTTAAAGCGAAGGCTGCTATCACCAGAAAAACTTATTTTGTCATTAGAGGGTGAGTTCGACATTACACGTAGTAGGCTGTCGCCTGAGCTATCATAACGACCATTGCTATTAGCATCTATAAATAAAATAACGGTATTCGTTGAGTCTCACTTACTTTGACATGTTAGGTTGGTGTTGCTTGAAGCTGGGTTTGGCGCGGGGCATACAATTACAATCTCATCGGTACTTGCTGCTTGAGCTCGGGCATAAGAAATATTTCTTTTTAACTCTAATAAAAAGTTTTCGGCGCGGTTTTCCTCTAGCATGTCGCTGCTATTCCACAATGCTATAGTGGCGATAATACTGGCAATAGCTACAGTAACCATTAACTCTAGTATAGTGAACCCGTGTTGTTTTACTTTCATATACATCTTATTGACTACTCATTACCTTAGTATAGCTATTTTTATTAGCATAATCATAGCATGGCAGATTGTTTTATCACCGTAATACAATCACTTTGTTTGCTATGAGCCTTATGATTGTCTAAAATCGAGGCAACTGTAGCTTTAAAAAGTAATTAATATGAAAAAAATAGAAGCAATCATAAAACCATTTAAATTAGACGACGTTCGTGAAGCACTGTCAGATGTGGGCATCACAGGAATGACGGTCAGTGAAGTTAAAGGTTTTGGTCGTCAAAAAGGCCATACAGAATTATACCGTGGTGCGGAGTACATGGTTGATTTTTTACCTAAAGTTAAGCTTGATATCGTATTAGGTGACGAGGACGTAGAGCGTGCTATAGATGTGATAGTTAAAACCGCGCAAACAGGAAAAATTGGTGATGGTAAAATATTTGTCACAGAAGTTGAGCGTGTCGTGCGTATCCGTACAGCGGAAGAAGATGAAGATGCAATTTAAGTTGTTCTTTAAGTAATCAAGCACAAAAAAAAGGCGCTAACTTATTAAAGTAGCGCCTTTTTTGTGTTTATTTTTACTTACTTATTTCTTTTGTTGAGCTCTCGGGTGCTTTTAGCATGCTCACTTAGCTCTGATAGACCAAGCTTGTCGTAGCTCTTTTCCATCATAGCTAGGGCTTGATCTAGGTAGCTACTTTGTGAGTAATGCTCAACTACGTACTTACCACGGTTAGCGGCTGCTAGGTAGGCTTCGCGTTCGTAGTAATACTTAGCTACTTTTAACTCATAGCGCGCCATTTTATTAAGTAACCATACTAAACGTTTCTTTGCCTCTGGTGCGTACCCACTGTTAGGGAAGCGTTTTACCAGCGTTGATAAATCGGTAAACGCTACGCGGGTACGATTTGCATCGCGATCGGCTCTATCAACTCCAAAATATTCCTGAAAGGCATTTTTATCGGCTTTTATATTCACTAAACCGCGCATGTAGTACATGTAATCTAAGTCTTTGTGATTTGGGTTTAAGCGCAAAAAGCGGTCAATGGTTGCAAGTGCTCGTTCGGTATTACCTGCTTGGTAGTGAGCAAACACTAAATCCATTTGTACTTGCTTTGACATAGGGCCAAATGGGTAACGCGAATCAATAGCAGTTAATAGTTCAATAGCGCGGGCATAAAGACCTGAATCAAGAGTTTGTTTAGCGTCTTCATAAAGCGCTTGTGCGGATTTATTAGGAACACGTTGAATTTCTTCTTCCTCTGGTGCTGATGAGCAAGCACCTAAACCAAGTAATGAAATTGTAAAAACAAGGGCGAATGCACGTTTTCCTATTCTATTTATCATTTTATTTGTTACCTTCGATGTCTTCGGCTAGGCCAATAGGGTAAAACCGAGTAAACTATACATATTATATAATGCTTTTATTAAAAGCGATTCTAACCCAGTCGAGCACAGCTTGCACTGGTAAATTGGGTAAAGTTACTAATGTCAGAGCAAATTTCTCTACAAGCCGAGGTTCCAACTGAATTAGGCGGTAAACGTCTAGACCAAGTATTGGCACAATTGTTCCCGGATTATTCTCGTTCACGCATAAAAACATGGATTTTAGATGATAAAATCACCGTTAATGGCGAAATTTTCAACACTCCACGTGGAAAACTGTTTGGTGGTGAACAAGTTAATGTTGAAACCACCATCGAAGCACCGCGTGAATATGAAGCACAAGATATCAAACTAAACATCGTTTATGAAGACGATGATATTCTAGTGATCAATAAGCCAATGGGCTTAGTGGTGCATCCTGGTGCCGGAAATCCTGATGGTACTGTGCTTAATGCACTATTACATCATTTTCCTGAAATTATTAATGTGCCACGCGCAGGAATTGTACATCGCTTAGATAAAGATACTACCGGTTTAATGGTGGTTGCGAAAACGATTCCAGCACAAACGCATTTAGTAAACGCGTTGCAAAAGCGTGAAAATTTCACTCGTGAATACGAAGCTATTTGTAACGGCACGATGACTGCTGGCGGTATGGTTGAAAAGCCAATTGGGCGTCACCCTACACAGCGTACTCACATGGCCGTGCATGAGCAGGGTAAGCCCGCGATAACTCACTACCGTGTGGCCGAAAAGTTTCGTGCTCATACACGTTTACGTTTACGCCTAGAAACAGGACGGACTCACCAAATACGTGTTCACATGGCTTTTGTCAATCACCCATTAATTGGTGACCGCTCTTATGGCGGGCGTCCACGACCACCAAAAGGCGCAACGCCAGAATTATTTCAAATGTTACGTGATTTTACTCGCCAAGCATTGCACGCAGTTAAGTTAAGTATTGCTCACCCAATTACCGGTGAGATGATGACGTGGCAAGCCCCAATACCCGATGACATGGTTGCTATGACTCAGGCTCTACGTGAAGACACTAAAGCTAACCCTGATATTGAGCTTTAAAGAGCACTGTTACAGGTATGAACTTAACGCCCACATGGCCAGCTCCTCAGAATATTGGCGCGCTTAGTACAACACGTAAAGGTGGCGACTCACAGCCACCTTTTGCGAGTCTAAATTTAGGCTTACATGTGGGAGATAACCCAAACACAGTAAACAGTAATCGTGCAGTATTAACTGCGCAGTTGCCAGCACTTCCTGTTTGGTTAAATCAAGTGCACAGTGGTGATGTTATCAACGTCGACAAACATTTTGATAAAACTTGTCTGTACGATGCTGATGCGTTATTTACTCGTGTTAAAAATCAACCGCTTGCTATTATGACTGCTGATTGTTTACCTATTTTACTTGCTACGCGTTGTGGGTCTGAAATAGCGGCGATTCATGGTGGCTGGCGAGGGTTATCGGCGGGCATTATTAATAATACGCTTGCTCAATTTAGCGTTGAAAGAGCCGATATAATTGCCTGGCTAGGCCCTGCAATTGGTGCTGGGAATTTTGAAGTCGGTAGTGAAGTTAAAGCTATTTTTGAAGCTGAACATAGCAGCCATCAAGCAGCTTTTATAGCTGAGCCTAACGATAAGTTTTTGGCCGATATTTATAGCATTGCTAAACAGCAACTTAACTTACTAGGAGTTAAAGATGTTTTTGGTGGTGAATATTGTACGGTCAGTCAGTCTGAGTTATTTTTCTCTTATCGTCGAGATGGTCAAACAGGGCGGATGGCCTCTGTGATATGGCGTAAATAATCCTGGGCATGTTGACCTTTTAGGATTAAAACTTGTTTATTTAGGGACGGCTTAATCGCGACGCGAGATTTTATCCTAGTGGACTAAGTAAAAATAGGGCAAAGCTATCGCGTCCTGAGCTCGCCCCTTACCTGAATCAATGTAGGCACTAAAGAGTTAATCGTCCTTAGGTTCTGCTTTGTCTAACAAGCAAACTAACTGCTGCAAACTTAGCCTGGGAAGATAAGTAGACCTTAACCTTTTAGCAATTAATTTACAGCTTGTTACTTGATCAAATCGACAAACATACCCATTAATTAAACAATTAGTTTTTTTATTAGGTATCCACTCATGCGTTTAGATAGATTTACCAGTAAATTTCAATCTGCGCTTTCTGATGCGCAGTCGTTAGCTCTTGGTCGTGACCATCAATTTATTGAACCTGTGCATTTAATGTATTCGTTATTGCAGCAAAGTGGCTCAAGTGTTCGCGCACTTTTAGCGCAAGCAGGTATCAGTGCTGATGAACTTAACACCAAGTTATCTCAAGAAATCGAGAAAATTTCTAAAGTTGAAGGTGTTGGCGGTGACGTACAGCTATCAAACAATATGGTGTCTTTAATTAATTTATCTGATAAATATGCACAAAAGCGTAAAGATAAATATATTTCAAGCGAGCTTTTTGTCCTAGCTGCTTGTGAGGATAAAGGCCCATTGGGAAACATTTTTCGCGCCCTTAACTTAACGGTCACGAAGGTTGAAACTGCAATTAAAGCTATTCGGGGTGGTCAAAAGGTAGACGACCCAAATGCGGAAGAAACACGCCAAGCGCTTGAAAAATTTACAGTAGATTTAACCGAACGTGCTGAGCAAGGTAAGCTTGATCCGGTAATAGGGCGAGATGATGAAATTCGTCGTACCATCCAGGTACTACAGCGTCGCACTAAAAATAATCCAGTACTTATTGGTGAGCCTGGAGTAGGTAAAACCGCTATTGCTGAAGGGCTAGCGCAACGTATTATTAATGGCGAAGTGCCGGAAGGTTTAAAAAATAAACGTGTATTATCACTTGATTTAGGGGCGTTGTTAGCTGGTGCTAAGTATCGAGGGGAGTTTGAGGAGCGCTTAAAATCGGTGCTTAATGAGTTGGCAAAAGAAGAAGGCCAAGTTATTTTGTTTATTGATGAAATCCATACCATGGTCGGCGCAGGGAAAAGCGACGGCGCTATGGATGCGGGTAATATGTTAAAGCCTGCCCTTGCCCGTGGTGAGCTGCATTGTGTGGGGGCAACCACATTAGATGAGTATCGCAAGTATATAGAAAAAGATGCTGCTCTTGAGCGTCGTTTTCAAAAAGTATTAGTTGAAGAGCCTTCTGTTGAAGATACTATTGCCATACTACGCGGCTTAAAAGAGCGCTATGAATTACATCATTCTGTTGATATCACCGATCCAGCTATTGTTGCTGCGGCGCAGCTATCGCACCGTTATATTAGCGACCGTCAATTGCCCGATAAAGCCATTGATTTAATAGACGAGGCAGGCTCTTCTATTCGTTTACAAATTGATTCAAAACCTGAGTCACTTGATAAACTTGAGCGACGTATTATTCAGCTAAAACTCGAAGATAACGCCCTTGCCAAAGAAAAAGATGAAGCCAGTCAAAAGCGCCGCGCTGAAATGCAAGAGCTGATCACAGAGCTTGACGTTGAGTACCGTGAACTAGACGAAGTATGGAGTGCAGAAAAAGCATCACTTCAAGGTACACAAGTTATTAAAGGTGAGTTAGAGCAAGCACGCCTTGATTTGGATGTAGCTCGTCGTGCTAGTGATTTACAACGGATGTCTGAGTTGCAATATGGTCGTATTCCTGAGCTTGAGCGCAAACTTGAACTAGCTTCACAGGCTGAAGTGCAAGAAATGAGTTTACTTAAAAACCAAGTAGGTGAAGATGAAATAGCCGAAATTCTTTCGCGTTGGACAGGTATTCCGGTATCACGAATGCTGCAGGGTGAGCGCGAAAAATTATTGAAAATGGAAGGTGCATTGCACCAAAAAGTGATTGGTCAAGACGAAGCCGTGGTGGCTGTATCTAATGCAATACGTCGCTCGCGCGCAGGACTTGCCGATCCTAATCGTCCGATTGGCTCGTTTTTGTTTTTAGGGCCAACGGGAGTGGGAAAAACCGAGCTTACGAAAGCATTAGCAAATTATATGTTTGATACCGAGAGCGCCATGGTGCGTATCGATATGTCAGAGTTTATGGAAAAGCATTCGGTGGCCCGTCTTATGGGGGCACCTCCGGGATATGTGGGCTATGAAGAGGGCGGTTATTTAACCGAAGCGGTTCGTCGTCGTCCTTATAGCGTTATTTTGCTCGACGAAATTGAAAAAGCACACCCTGATGTATTTAATATTTTATTGCAAGTACTTGATGATGGCCGCTTAACCGATGGTCAAGGCCGCACTGTTGATTTTAAAAATACGGTGATCATTATGACCTCAAATCTAGGTTCTGATATTATTCAGGATCAAGCCGGTAGTAATGATTACGACACGTTAAAAGAAAAAGTGATGGGGGTGTTAGTCAGTGAGTTTAGACCAGAGTTTATTAACCGTATTGATGAAACCGTTGTGTTTCACCCACTTGCTAATGAGCATATTAAAGAAATAGCCGATATTCAGCTAGAAAAACTTCGAGAGCGCTTAACTGAGAAAGGTTACTTGCTAGAGGTGACCGATGCAGCCCTTGAACGCATTGCTGCTAGCGGTTTTGATCCCGTTTATGGGGCAAGGCCATTAAAGCGGGGTATTCAACAAACGATTGAAAACCCACTCGCGCAAAAACTATTAGGGGGCGAATATATCCCTGGTGCAACAATTACTATTGATAGTGATGAAAGCGGACTGGTGTTTACTTCGCGCTAATTTATAACCGTTATTTAAAAGGCCAGCAACGTTGCTGGCCTTTTTAGTTGTATTGTAAAAGTGATAAGGTCCACGGTTTGATCACCCTGCAACTTTCCCCAAACTTTAATCGTCAACATTAAGTCATTCACTTTGCGCGAATTTTCAACAAGTTCTGCGGCTTCTTTGGCAACATTGAAGCTTAAGTTTTGTTTAAGTTTTCATCACTGTGGTATTTAATACGACTTAAGTTGTCGCCAATATCACTGCTTAGAATTTGTTTTTGTTGTAGAGGGGTTGTGCTCGGTTTTTTAAATCAGCAGAAGTTTTTGTTTTGACCGATTAATAACCAACCAATTGACTATGTTCAAATATTGCAGTAATAAAGGCATTAACCTAATAATCGCGGTCATCTTTATAGCGGTTTTTTTATCATGCCGAGCAAAGAGTGGCCGGCTTTTAGCTTTTCCTACAATTCTTTAAATGTTGCTTTTGGCCTATCTGGGCGGGGCACAAGATTATGATTTTTACCGACTAGATCATCTAGACTATAACCAACCACAGTGAAAAAATCTTTGTTTTTATAAGTGACGACACCATGTAAATCGGTGGTTGAGACTAACTCTTGATGCTTTTAAAAAACACAACCGCTGACCGACAATGGTTTAGCCAAGACGCATTGGTAGCCCTCAATTTTATGCTTTAGTATTATTTATTGAGTATAAAGTTGGTACTTTAGTAAATAAAGTAGCTCTCGCTGAGTATAGGTTATTTGTGCTGCAAAATTGATTTTTTATGTTCTAGAACAATCGTTTTGAATTTGAACTCGGGATTTAGCTGTCTACTTTCACCAAGTAAATGATAATAAAACAATGACACAAAGCAATTGTATATTACTAACTTCAATGGCAAGATTAATTATCAACACTGTATTTTTGTTAAGTAAGTATTTTATAGGCTAAAAGCTACGATCTTAACAAGTTAGTATTGAGTATTATCAATTTGCCCCCATACAGTAAGGATTAAGCCACGTGGCTCGAGGAAGCATTTTTTGACAACACATGATTTAACTAAAGCGCTTGACGCATTAGGCCAACAACAATATCAACATGCTATTAAAGGTATTAAACGTGGTATTGAACGCGAAGCATTAAGAATTCAGCCAAGTGGCGCTATTTCAGGAAAAGAACACCCGAAAGGTGTTGGATGTGCATTAACCAATGGCCACATTACCACTGATTTTTCAGAGTCGTTACTTGAATTTATAACTCCTGTAAGTACTTCAGCCAAAGAGACGCTTAGTCAACTTGAAGATCTACAAAAGTTTACTCTTGAACATATGGGTGATGAGTTGCTGTGGCCAATTAGTATGCCTTGTTTTATTGAACATCAAGACGATATTGTGCTGGCGCAATTTGGTGATTCAAATATTGGTCAAATGAAAACGCTATATCGTAAAGGGCTTAAAAATCGCTATGGCAGTATGATGCAAGCGATAGCAGGCGTACATTTTAATATTTCATTCCCTGATTCGTTTTGGCAGGCACTACAAGAAATCAAAAGTGATACTAGCGAGTTGCAAAGCTTTATCTCTCAAGGTTATCTAGGGTTACTTCGAAATTTTAAGCGTGAGTTATGGTTAATTAGTTATTTGTTTGGTGCATCACCCGCATTATGCGGCTCTTTTTTACAAGGACGTGCTACAGACTTACCGTTTAAAAAGTTAGGTAAAGGCACGTTATACCTTGAAACGGGTACGGCGCTGCGTTTAGGTGATTTAGGCTATACTAATAGTGCACAGTCATCACTTAAAGTAATGTATAACTCGTTAGATGAATATGTTGCGGGGCTAAAAAGCGCTATTAATACCCCGTCTGATATTTATGGTCAACTAGATGATTATAAACACAGTGAGCCTAAGCAGCTTAATAAAAAAATCCTACAAATCGAAAATGAGTTTTACTCACCGATCCGCCCTAAACGCAATGCAAAAAATGGTGAAACACCCACAAATGCGCTGCTTCGCGGTGGAATTGAGTACATTGAAATTCGTGCGTTAGATGTAAACCCATTTAGTGAGACAGGTATTGATATTGAGCAAATTCACTTTTTAGATGTGTTTTTGACTTATTGTCTACTTAAAGAGTCGCCGGAAATGGGATGGGACTCTCAAAGTCGCAGCACTGAAAATTTAGATACTGTGGTGAACCAAGGCCGTGAGGCGGGTGTTATGCTTAATCGTTCTGGTGAAAGTGTTAGTTTGCAATCTTGGGGCCAAGATATTTTCAGCCAGCTAAGGCTAGTTGCTACTTTTATGGATAAAGCATACGGTGTTGATACTTACTCAAGCACTATTGAAGGTATGAGCGATTGGATAAATTCTCCAAGTCTAACTTATTCTGGGCGCTATGTGAGTGAGCTTAAAGAATCTGGAATTGATAACGGTCACTTTGCCTTAGCGCTTGCTGAGCGTTACAAAGAAAGCCATTTTAAGCGTCCATATAATGTTTACTCTAAGCAATATTTGACAGAGCAAGCACGCCAGTCCGAAATTGACGAACAAGCTGTTAAAGCTGCAGACACGCAAACATTTACAGCATTTTTAGACGCTTACTTTAAAGCTGTTTAAGATGAGCAATAAAATGACTAACTTTTTTCTTTAGGCATAAAAAAACGCAGCCAAGTCGGCTGCGTAAATATTTTTCAGGGATGAAACAATGCTATACTACTGCATTCATAAAATAAGACCTCCCCATTTTGAAAAAGTTCAGTGAGATTCAAAGAAAATGAAAAAAACTTTAACTATTTTATCGCTGGTGGTTGTTTTATCTGGTTGCGCTACGCCCCCACCCAAGCAACCTCATGATTTATGTAAAATTTTTGAAGAAAAAAGTGATTGGTATTATGATGCCAGAGATGCACAAGATAAATGGGGTTCACCTAAACATGTACTAATGAGTATGATGTACCAAGAAAGCTCATTTAGGCACGATGCAGCACCACCTATGGAATATTTTTTGTGGATCATTCCAATTGGTCGAGCCAGCGACGCCTATGGTTACTCACAAGCTAAAACACCTACTTGGTCTGATTATATCCGTGAAACTGGCAATAATGGCGCTGACCGTGATGATTTTGATGATGCTATCGACTTTATGGCATGGTTTGTTTATAAAACCCATAAAGTAAATGGTATTTCAAAGTGGGATGCTTATACACAATATCTTAATTATCACGAAGGATGGAGTGGTTATAAACGCGGTACTTATCGCAATAAAAAATGGCTAATGAGTGTCGCTAATAAAGTGAAGCATCGAGCTAGCCGCTATGGCGCTCAGCTAAAAACTTGTGAAGACGAACTAGATAAAAACTGGTTTGAACGTTTGTTTAGCTGATTTTAAATGTTAGAAGTTTAACGAGCCCGCATCGCGGGTTTGTTTGTTTCTAGTGGGATGGCTTTTATGCTCGTGTATTGCTTATTAAGCTATTACCTCCTTATAAACTGGTGATGTTTTCTTTATCAAAGGTGATGCAATATAACTGACTAATATAAGCACGCGTATAGTCTAGAGATAATAAAGTAGACTATGTTTAAGGCATTCTAGGGTTATATTATTTAGGGTATGATTTGGGGTATGTAAGGTCGGAACTTCCCCACACCAGTGGTAATTAAAGAGCAGCGGGCGCTGCTCTTTTGTTATTTTTTATTCATGTTTTTTCGTTTTTGGCTGAATACGTACCAGCTTTATCATGTTTTCTTTTACTTCAACAACTTCTATTGGGTAACCTGCGATACGTAAGCTTAAGTTGGCATCAGGAATGTTTTCCAAATATTCAACAATTAAACCACTGAGTGTTTTAGGGCCATCAAGTGGAAATTCCCAATTCATTTCTTTGTTTAGATCGCGGACATTAGCACCGCCATCGACTAAGAATGAACCATCTTCTTGAGTGGTTACTTCTTCGCTTGGAGTACGAGTTTGAGTGGTAGTAAAATCACCCACGACTTCTTCGAGTATATCTTCAAGGGTTACTAAACCTTGGATGTCGCCATATTCATCTACTACAAGCCCTATACGTTCTTTAGATTGCTGGAATTTAAAAAGTTGGGTGTTTAGTGAGGTTCCTTCAGGAATAAAGTAAATCTCACGTACTGCACGCAGTAGTGATGGTTTATCAAATTGTTCTTTCGTCAGTAAGCGTAGCGCATCACGAGAGTGAATAAAGCCAACGGCGTCGTCAATTTGGTCACGATATAAAAGTACGCGGGTATGTTGAGCGTGAGTTAATTGTTTACTGATAAACTTCCAATCATCGTTGATGTCAATCGCTACAATCTCATTTCGTGGGATCATAATGTCTTCAACGGTGACTTGTTCTAAATCTAAAATAGAGGTTAGCATGCTTTGGTGACGCGCAGGAATTAGCGCACCTGACTCATTGAGTACAGTCTTCAGCTCTTCTTTACTCATGCTGTGCTCATCTATTTGTTCTGCGCTAATACCAAATAACCTGAGTATGCCGTTGGTCATCCAGTTAGTAACAACTACAAATGGAAACATTATTTTCAGTAAGCCTTTGAGGATTACTGAGCTTGGAAAGGCAACTTTTTCAGGGTAGAGGGCTGCTAATGTTTTTGGGGTAACTTCTGCAAATATAAGCACCACTAAAGTAAGTGCACCCGTTGCAATGGCAATACCTAAATCGCCATATAAACGAATACCTATAATTGTCGCGACTTGTGCGGCGGCGATATTAACTAAGTTATTACCGATTAGGATAAGACCAATGAGTCTGTCAGGGCGGCTAAGTAATTTATCAACTCGTTTTGCAGCGCGGTGGTTTTCTTTAGCAAGGTGACGCAAACGAATTCTGTTGATTGACATAATGCCTGTTTCAGAACCTGAAAAGTATGCCGAACAAAGTATGAGTATTCCTAAAATTACAAATAAAACACTCGTAGATATGCTATCCAAAGGGGATCCTTATTTATTTAACCAAGGTGTATTAAGCGGTAGAGTCGTGGCCGAGTCAAGTTAAAACTTATTCAGTATTACTTCTTGAACAAAACGACTGCCAAAATACGCCAGTGTTAGAATAAATGCAGCTACCATTATGGTGATCACCACCGGTTTGCCACGCCAGCCTAGTTTTAAATGGCCAATCGCAACTGTGGTGAAAATAATCCAAGCAACGATTGAAAGAATCGTTTTATGGATGAACTCTTGCGTAAACATGCCTTCTAAAAATACAAAACCAGAGAGCAGCGCTAAAGAGAGTAGTAGTGTGCCGATATTTAATAGTTGATAAAGTTGGCGTTCAACCACCATTAGAGGTGGTAAATGGCTATGTACGATGGCTAAATCTTTACGCTTTAAGCGTTTATCAATAAAGTAAAATTGCACTGCGTATAAAGTCGCGATGATCAACACACAAAATGCCAATAGCGATAACGATATATGCACAACTAAACCGATTTCAACATCAATACTTTGTAGTAAAATATGGTGTGGAATAAACAAACTAGCAAAAGTTAGTAAGGCCGCAAAACCATATACAACAGGTAGTAATAAGGTGGCGGGGAATCTTAGTGAAACGGTGGTTACGCATAGCACAATAACCCAGCAGGTAAGTAATGATACATTAGCAATACTTAAATCTTGCCCATCAGCGCGAAATACCGAATTAACTAAAAGCAACATATGCGCCAAAATAGCAATGGTGCTTAAAATAACCGTTAATTTTTGGCTTGGGCCTTGTTTATGAAAAAGCCGCGATAAAACATGTGTTGTTGCTAACACATAAAATAAACAAGCAATAATCGTTAAACTAATAATTAGCATAGTGCTTTGGTCGCTCACGTTGAGTCAAAAAAATCCCTGTCGTATTGCCCTTATTGTATTTTATAGCAAGGCAAATGCATAGAGTTTGTAAAAAGAAACTCAAACAGCGCATTTGAGTACTGTATTGTCTGCTGTTATTTACGTTATACTGCTAATAATTTAATTTTTATACTGCTAATAGGTGTGGTTATTTTTTATAGATAATCTTATATAGCTTGCGCCTTGGCATAACTCGTTTATCGGAACTTTTACATGTTTGAGAATCTCCAAGAACGCTTAGGTAAAACCTTAAAAAATATTAGCGGCCGCGGACGCCTAACTGAAGATAATATTAAAGATACACTGCGTGAAGTGCGCATGGCCTTTTTAGAAGCCGATGTAGCTTTACCTGTTGTTCGTGATTTTGTTAAGCAAGTTAAAGAACGTGCCGTCGGTATTGAAGTAACCAAAAGCTTAAGCCCAGGACAAGTGTTTATTAAAATTGTCCGTGAAGAACTTGAAAAAGCCATGGGTGAGGCTAATGAAGAACTTAGCTTAAACGCGCAACCGCCAGCAGTGGTAATGATGGCGGGTCTACAAGGTGCGGGTAAAACTACCAGTGTGGGTAAGCTGGCTAAGTTTTTAAAAGAACGAAAAAAGAAATCAGTACTGGTAGTCAGTGCCGATGTTTACCGTCCTGCGGCAATTAAGCAGCTTGAAACCTTAGCAACCGAAGTTGACGTAGAGTTTTTCCCAAGTGATATTTCGCAAAAGCCGGTGGATATTGCCACTGCTGCAATTAGCCATGCGAAAAAGAAATTTATTGATGTTGTTCTAGTTGATACCGCAGGTCGTTTACATGTTGATAATGACATGATGGACGAGATTAAAGACCTGCACAGTGCTATCAATCCAATCGAAACCTTATTTGTGGTTGATGCCATGACAGGTCAAGATGCGGCAAATACAGCTAAAGCATTTGATGAAGCATTACCGCTCAGTGGTGTAATTTTAACTAAAACTGACGGTGACGCCCGCGGTGGCGCAGCTTTATCTATACGCCATATTACAGGTAAGCCAATTAAATTTATGGGGGTTGGCGAGCGCACTGATGCACTTGAACCTTTCCACCCTGACCGTATTGCCTCACGTATTTTAGGTATGGGTGATGTACTTTCATTGATCGAAGAAGTTGAAATGAAAGTAGATAAAGATAAAGCTGCTAAAGTGGCTGAAAAAGTATTTAAAGGTAATGGTTTTACCCTTGATGATTTTGCTGAGCAGTTAAAGCAGATGAAGAATATGGGCGGTATGATGTCTATGCTTGATAAAATGCCGGGCATGTCAAATTTACCCGATGCAGTAAAAGGCCAAATGGGCGATAAGACATTTATTCAAATGGAAGCCATCATCAGCTCAATGACATTAAAAGAACGTACGCGCCCTGAAATTATTAAAGGCTCACGTAAAAAGCGCATAGCGGCAGGCTCTGGTACCCAAGTGCAAGAGATAAACAAGTTGCTTAAACAGTTTACGCAAATGCAAAAAATGATGAAAAAAATGAAAGGTAAGGGCGGCATGATGAAAATGATGCGCGGAATGAAAGGCGCTTTACCACCGGGTATGATGGGTGGCGGCGGGCCAAAATTCTAGTTTGTGGTTTAATTTGCTCATTTATTTTTCTGGTTAGTTAAAGAAAGAGGTTAAAGGCCTCTTTTTTTATAGATAAATTATGTGCTCAATGAGCTGTAAACTCTGATTTAAAGCGTAGATCATAGTTTAATCAACTAAACTCCCATTTTCAGTCACTTCTTACTTGCATTGTTGCTAAAAACTCGTACAATTCCCCAGCTTCCCATTCTGGGGAGTAAATCTTATTAATGAAAACAGTCAATCTATTTAGAGGACGGTATGGTAACTATTCGTTTGCAACGTGGTGGCGCTAAAAAACGCCCTTTCTATCAAATTGTGGTTGCGGATAGCCGTTTCTCGCGTGACGGTCGCTTCATCGAGAAAGTAGGCTTTTTTAACCCAATTGCTAGTGGTCAAGAAGAAAAAGTACGTTTAGATTTACCTCGTGTTGAACACTGGGTAAGTCAAGGCGCAGCTCTTTCAGATCGCGTAAGTAAGTTAGTAAAAGACGCTCGTAAAGCGGCTTAATAGGCGTAAGTGTAACCATGAGTCAAGAGAACACCTCATCAATAATTGTCGTAGGAAAGCTCGGTGCCCCGTATGGTATAAAGGGCTGGCTTAAGGTACATTCATTTACTGATGATCCCCAAGGGATCTTCGATTTCAGCCCGTGGTTGATAGGGCAGCAAGGTAAATGGCAGACCTTAGAAGTGGTCGACTGGCGTCGACATAATAAGGGCTTTATCGCTAAAATTGCGCAAGTAAACGATAGAGACGAAGCTGTGGCTTATACCCACGCAGAAATTTCTGTTGATGCTGCACAATTACCAGAACTCCCGAAAGGTGAGTTTTATTGGCGAGATCTCATCGGCATGTCGGTTGTAACTGATAAAGGTTATAACTTAGGCACAGTTGATGACCTGATGGAGACAGGCTCAAATGACGTATTGGTTGTGAAAGCAAATAATAAAGATGCATTTGGGCAAGCTGAGCGTTTAATTCCTTTTTTAACTGATTCAGTTATTAAAGAGGTTAAGCATGATGCAAGAGAAATTACCGTAGACTGGGAGCCTGGCTTTTAATGAGCCAAACAAGTTCGTTGTGGGTTGGGGTGATAAGCCTTTTCCCGGACATGTTTGACGCTATTACTAACCAAGGCGTTACTGGTCGCGCAGTGAAAAATGGATTAATTGATTTTAACTGCTGGAATCCTCGGGACTATGCTACTGATAAGCACAGAACCGTAGATGACCGTCCTTACGGGGGTGGGCCGGGTATGTTAATGATGGTTGAACCATTGAAACAAGCCATTGTTGAAGCCAAGCAGGCTGCAGGCGATGGTGCTAAAGTAATTTATATGTCCCCACAAGGGCGCAAATTAGATCAGCAAGGAGCAAGCGAACTCGCAAACTCTAAAAATCTGATTTTAATTGCCGGTCGATATGAAGGTATAGATGAGAGAATAATAGAATCATATGTTGACGAAGAATGGTCAATTGGTGATTTTATTTTGAGTGGCGGTGAACTACCAGCCATGACATTAATTGACGCAGTAGCGCGATTAGTGCCGGGTGTATTAGGTCATAACCAATCAGCAGAGCAAGATTCATTTTCGGATGGCTTGCTAGATTGTCCTCACTATACACGGCCAGAAACATTGGACGACAAACAGGTGCCTGCTGTATTACTCAGTGGAAACCACCAAGAGATAGCTAAATGGCGGCTTAAGCAGTCATTAGGTAGAACTTGGCTACGCCGTCCTGACTTGTTGCATAACCTAGCTCTGACTGAGGAGCAAGCGGTATTACTCGCGCAATTTCAGCAAGAGTACCAACAAGCTTGTGGCTAGAAGACAGTTACACCTAGGAAAGTGAGAAACATAATGGCAAAAGTAAACCAAAATATTATTAAAGCGCTTGAAGAAGAGCAGCTTAAAACAGACGTACCAGCATTCGGTGCTGGTGATACTGTAGTAGTACAAGTAAAAGTAAAAGAAGGTGCTAAAGAGCGTCTACAGGCCTTTGAAGGTGTTGTAATCGCTAAGCGTAATCGTGGTCTTCACTCAGCATTCACAGTTCGTAAAATCTCGAGCGGTGAAGGTGTTGAGCGTGTATTCCAAACGCACAGCCCTCTTATTGATAGCGTTAAAGTTAAGCGTCGCGGTGCGGTTCGTCGTGCTAAGCTTTACTATCTACGTGAGCGTTCTGGTAAATCTGCACGTATTAGAGAAAAACTTAACTAATACGCGCTGTTTATCAACGCAGATAAAACGGGTTGCATTCTTCGGGATGCAGCCCGTTTTGGTTTTAAAAGACCAAAATTTAAAGATAAAATGAAAGACCAAAGATGTAAGATGTTAAAATTAAACATCTAAAAATAATAAACGTTAAGGTTAAAATAACAGTTTTATTGTTTGTATATGCATATACAGTACGTTACAGCACAAAACTACAACGTCTGAGTTTATACCTATGAGTGTGTTGTAAATATTCATGTGTTTAAACTGGAGTGAAATTATCATTACTAAGGTTAGTTAAGCATTTTAGTGCGCAGACCTAACGTATTACTATTGTTGTTAAGTTTTACTGAATTAAAATAGACTACGGCTTGAGCTTGGGTTCGTATTACCAAACTAAAGAGAAAAATTCCTAACAAATAGCATTAAAGCTACGTTTAATGAAAGATCCTTCCATCATTTTATATGCAAAATTTTCTAAAACTCAACTAAGCTAGCCATAGCCTCTAATACTAAATCTAGATAAAATGAACTCAGGGTTATCTTAAATGCTTTTCACAACCACAGTATAATAATTAGCTAAAGAGTTACTATGCTTAAAAGTAAGGGTGAAATTTGGTTAGGTGAACGAATTAAGTGAAGATGTCATAAGAGAATAGTTTGCTTTTTAGGGTCTCTAAGAGTCAAGGAATAAGCTATCTAATTCACTTGTGTGGGCATCAGTTGGCGTCTCGATAGGCTCGCGGTAAGAGTGCTTGTTACTCTCTCACCGCTCTAAGCCTTAGCTTAGTGAGCCTGAGTGCACAACATTAATGATGTGTAGTTATATAAGGCAGCAATTTACTCAGATTTGTAAACATGCAGACCTTGTTGTGGGTAAGGAGTCGTAATACCTTCTTTATCGAAAGCTTTTTTCACCTTTTCTTGCATATCCCAGTAGTACGGCCATAAATCATCGGTTGCAACCCAAGGGCGGAACATCAAATTAACAGAGTGATCACCAATACCGGCAACACAGATTCTTGGCTCTGGATCTTTTAAAGAACGTTCATCTTCATCACATAAACGTTGAAGAATAGCCTTCGCTTTATCTATATCGTCGTTATAATGAATCGCAAAAGTCATATCGCAACGACGGTTATCGTAAATACTAACATTCACTAAAGTAGCATTAGAAAGGCTACCGTTTGGAATAACAATGCGGCGGTTGTCGAAAGTATCCACTACAGTGTATAAAATCTGGATTTCGATCACAGCGCCCAAAAAGCCTTGGGCTTCAATAGTATCGCCAACTTTGAAAGGCTTGAAGATCAGTAGTAACACACCACCGGCGAAGTTGGCTAAACTTCCTTGCAGTGCAAAACCTATTGCGAGGCCTGCAGCACCAATCACGGCAATAAACGACGTGGTTTCAATACCTACCATTGAAGCAACCGAAATAAGCAACATGATTTTTATTACTGCGCTAATTAAGCCACATAAAAATTTGTTTAGCGTTGGATCTTTTTTGCCTAGCTTGCTGTCTAAAACGTTAACAAAGCGATTGATCAGCCATAAACCAACCACTAAAGTAATAATAGCGAGCACCAACTTAGGGGCATAAGTCATAATTAGCGATATGGCTTTGTCTATTAATTGCGAGGGATCTACATCTGTTCCTAAAATTTCTTCCATTATATGGCACCTATTTACTTTAGTTACTATTTGAATAGTATAAGGATAAACGTGAAAGCACTGCTATGCAACTAGCTCAGGCGTTTGGGCTTGGATGAACGGGACAAATGATTGCCAAAAAACTGTATCATTGAGTCTAACTTTAGAGTGCGGTTGTACTGGAAAGCTTAGTTTTGTGTTGAACAGCAAAAAAGTTAAAGTAAATCCACAATATAATTAAAGTACTTGAAGATTAGCAGCTAAAAGAAGATGTATGTTTTTCGGTGTTAATAGTAAAATAAGTTACGAAAGAGCGTCTATAGACCTTTATAGGTATTGAGCATGTATTCCAAGTGATTGACTACCGATGTGAGTAGGCTTATTAACGCAGATAGAACGGATTGCAGTCTCAGGTTGTAGCTCATTTTGATTTTTTTAGGGAAAGTAAAATTAGCGAATTTCCCGTTTTTTAATAAAATTGATATCATTCACGCATAGCTTCTTATCCCTTTCAAAAGTGACATAAATTAAATGGCAGAGATTACGGTAGTGACCCATAACGGTAACTTTCACGCAGATGATGTATTTAGTATTGCAGCACTGAAGATTATTATTCCTACTTTTAAACTTATTCGCACCCGCGATGAAGAACAAATAGAGGCCGCAGATATCGTGATTGACGTAGGTGGTATCTATGATGCAGATAAAGGCCGTTTTGATCACCACCAACGCGGCGGAGCTGGGGCAAGAGAAAATGGAACTCCTTATTCATCATTTGGTTTAATTTGGCGAAAGTATGGTCTTGAAATATGCGAAGGTAGTCAAGACGTGGCTAACGCTGTTGATGATGGTTTAGTTTCGACTATTGATGCTATTGACTGTGGTTATGTTGACGGAGTTCCGACAGGCATTAGCTTGAGCCAAACGATCTCGATGTTTAACCCAACATGGCAAGAAGAAAGTAATTTTGATCGCTGTTTTCATGAAGCAGTGGCTTTTGCATCGCGAGTTTTATCACGTTTTATAGCCTCAGCAAGTGGCGGGTTGAATGCCAAAGAAATTGTCGCTAAAGCAATTGAAAGTGCTGAAGATCCAAGGCTGATTATACTTGAACAGTATACGCCATGGAAAAAAACAGTACACGATTTATCCCGTGAAGCACTTTATATGATCTACCCTTCCCATTCTGGTAAATGGATCATCCAAACCGTTCCTGTAGAGCCAGGCTCATTTGAAGATAGAAAATCATTACCAGAAGCGTGGGCTGGCTTATCAGGCGACGAATTTAAAGCTGTGACTGAAATTGACGATGCGATGTTTTGTCATAACGGGCGTTTTATAGCAGGCAGTGAAACTTTTCAAAGTATTATGAAAATGGCCTCAATCGCTCTGCAAAAATAACTATAGCTGTTTTAATGATTAAATTTGCATAAAGGCCCAAGATTTTCTTGGGCCTTTAATTTTTCTCTAAACCTTTTATCACCTCGTTGATCCTGTTAATATCATTTGTATTATAAGGTTTACTTTTTTGTAATTAATACTTTACGATTTTGCATTTTTTAAAGGTGGTAGTGACGTGGCGACAATAAATGATTTATCCGTATTAAGGCGAGGCATAGATGAGTGTGATGCTGAGTTAGTCGCATTGCTTGCAAAGCGTAATGCTATTACAGGACAAATTGGTGCCATAAAACAGCAGATCGGTGCGCCACTGCATGCCCCAGACCGAGAAGCTGATTTACTATCAGCAAGGCGCCAAGAGGCAATTAATCAGGGGGTTAACCCTGAGTTAGTTGAAGATATATTGCGTCGTATGATGCGTGAAGCATATCAAAATCAGCAATCCAAACTTGCCTGTAAAGCACCTAAGTTATCGCCAGTTGTGATCGTCGGTGGGCAAGGCGCTATGGGTCAACTATTTGCTAATCAGTTTCGGCGTTCGGGTTATGAAGTTAAAGTGCTAGATAAAGACCAGCAGCATCAAGCCGCTGATATTTTAAAGGGCGCAAAGCTAGTAATGATAAGCGTGCCTATTAATGCGCTTGAAAGCGTTGCTAAAGCGTTACCATCGCTTGATGATGATTGTTTGTTAGTTGATATTACTTCAGTAAAGCAAGCGCCTTTAAATGTGTTAAAGGAAGTACATAGCGGTGCAGTGGTCGGTTTACATCCGATGTTTGGCCCTGATATTTCGCACTGGGTTAAACAAACAGTCGTTGTGTGTGAAGGGCGTAAGCCAGAAGCTGCCCAAGGTTTACTTGAGCAGCTACAAGTATGGGGGTGCCAACTCGTTGAGCTTGGTGCGAAAAAACACGACGAAGCAATGCAAATTATTCAGGTGATGCGCCATTTAACCACTTTTGTGTATGGACAATTCTTAGCAAAGCAAGGCCATACACTTGAAGAGTTACGTAGCTGTTCATCACCTATTTATCAGTTAGAGTTAATGATGGTTGGGCGCTTATTTGCCCAATCACCAGAGCTTTATTCAGATATTATGCTCGCGCAATTTGATAATGTAGAAGAATTACTAGCTCAGTATCAAGATACCTTTGCACAAACCCTTGAGAAACTTAAAGCAGGAGATAAAGACGCGTTAATGAGCGCTTTCGCCGATGCAAAAGAGTATTTCTCCGATTCAACCGCGCATTTTTTAACGCAAAGCCGCAGTTTGTTAAATAAAGCCAATGATTCGAAAGTGTTGGGTTAAGCGTGTTAAATAAATACAAAAAAAGGGCCTTTGTGGCCCTTTTTGATTATCTGGTTTTGTTATTCGCTTTCTACACTAACCGCTTGCAAAGACTCACTTTGGTAGCAACCTAGCACGCGTACATACTGGGTGTGTTCTTTTAATTGCTCTAGAGCTTGTTTTACATCGTTATCAACGAGGTTCGCTTCTAAATCAACATAAAACACTTCTTCCCACGGGTTGCCTGGTACGGGGCGAGATTCAAGCTTCACCAAGTTAATATTGTGCTGCTTAAAAACCATTAAGGCATCGGCTAATGAGCCCGCTTGTTGTTTGGTGGCCATAATTAAGCTGGTTTTAGTTGGAATTTGCTTTGATACATGTAAAGGTTTGCGCGCTACAACAATAAAGCGACTATGGTTTTCTTGTTGGTTAGCAAGTCCTGTTTTAATCACTTCTAAGCCCACATGTTTTCCCGCTTGTGCTGAGCCAATAGCAGCGCTGTTAGGAACCTTAAGTGCTGATTGCAGCGCACTTGAGGTTGAATCGCAGGTTTCGTGTTGAATATCACCTAAGCCTTGTAAAAAACGGCTACATTGAGCGAATGGCTGCGGGTGAGCAAAAATTTTGCTAATTTGACTCAGCTCTGTTTCTGGGCTTGTTAGTAAGCAGTGCTCAACACTATGAGTTACTTCACCTACAATCGATACTTGTGCATGCTGTAAAAGGTCAAAAACCTCATTGATACTACCAGAGCTAGTGTTTTCAATCGGTAAAAGACCAAAATCTGCTTGGCCATTTTCAACTTTGCCGGTAATCTGTTCAAAATTAGCACAGCCCATTTCAACTAGCTTGCCAGGGCGGCGACTAAAATATTTATGACAAGCAAGTTGACTATAGGTACCTTGACCACCTAAGTAGGCAACGCGGTGGGTTTCGTTTATTGCTTCAGGGTTAAGATTTTTTTGCAGCATCGCCTGCTGATTAAGAACAGAGTCTTCTAAAATAGTTTGAAATACATTATTAACGTAATAGGCATCTAAACCAAGAGATTTGCCATAGCCTATAAGTTTCTCTAGTAATGCTTGCTCGCGTGCTTCATCGCGTATGGGTTTATTGTTACTTATTTTATATTCCACCACACCGTGACTGATTCGTCGGCGTTTAGCCAGTAATACCAACAGATCCGAATCAATCTCATTGATATCATGCCTAAGTGAATTAAGTACATCATTTGTCATTTTGGGCTCCTCACTCCAAAAGTTACCTATGCAGTTCATGCTTAGATAATAAAAACAAAAAAGCCTCCCAATTGGGAGGCTTTGCTATTCGGTTGATTTACTCTCGCAAACAGATAAGCCTCTTCTATAGAAAGAAGCTAAAAAAAGAAAAATCGTGGCGAGATATAATTATGTTCATGTTGCTAATGTATGAATACTGGCTTGTAAAGTCAACACTCGATCTGGGCAAAGGGATAAATTATTTTAATTAATTAGCTTTTTCATCAATATTTACAAAAAATTTATAATTATAAATGTGGATCGGGTATATTTCATGTCGTAGATTCAAATAATAAAAATTATCAATAATTAAGGTTGAGCTGTGATCTATCGACGTTTGCCATCGCGTTTTGGTTTTAATTCGCTGAGTATTAAACTCTCACTACCTGCATTATTTGAAAAGCTTGATAGATGAGCGAATAAAAACAGTCAATTATTTAGTTGGTTTTAAAGTCGTTAGTATAACGATAAAAGTGCGCGGGCTTATGAAGTGACTCGCAATAGTAGGGCGCTCGAACTACAAGAGCTCGCTGCACCGCGCTTTGTTATTGTAAGGTGTAATTGCTAACGGGAAAAAATATTATCCGCCTGCAATTTTGACCCTAAATTTTAACCCTTCGAGAATATTTTTAAGTTTATCCCGGTCATCGCCTTGAACTTCAATAACACCGTCTTTAACTGCGCCGCCTTGACCCATTTTGCTTTTGATGGTTTTAGCGAGTTTTTTTAAATCGTGTTGCTCGTTATCAATACCGACTACCAACATTACGCCTTTACCTTTACGGCCTTTAGTTTGACGCTCAATACGCAAAAAGCCATCTTTAAAGACTTTACCGGCAATCGGCTCAGCTTGCTTAGGATGCTGAATGCGCCCTGTTTCTGTGGAATAAACAAGGTTACTGTCGCTCATAATAAACCTGCGCTTAAATTAAAAAGAAAAAGTATGCTCAAATGATAACAAATTTTTGTTTATGTGTTTTTATTTTTGGTTTATCACTGGCAAGCAGTTATATTTAATGAATTAGGGAAAGAAAATATTCTTATGGGGACAAGTGATGAGTTTGAATAAAAGTGCGTCGGCAGATGCACCACATTAACAATTCAAATAAAGGGCAAGCTTGACTTTAGCTTAGTGCAACCTTTTCGCCAAGCCTATGCCGATATAGGCGATAAAATTGACAGGATTATCGTTGATCTTCGCGAAACGGACTATATGGATAGCTCTGCACTTGGGATGCTTCTGAATATGAAAAAACCTTAGGCGATTCTGTGGATAGTATTCGTATTAGCAATTGTCAGCCGCAGTTAAAAAAATACTTCAGATCTCTCGCTTTGACAAAAAGTTTGATATTGATTGATAAGCCCAGTACTGATTTAGTCGCTCAAGTTACCCGGTTTGCTCATGGCTGTGAGCAACAAGATGATTTAAGTTTAATGCTTTTAAATTGCCTGCCAGTTGTTGCGCCGGAAAAGGAACGTCAAAGTTACTCGCCACTACCTTTTAATTTTTCTCTTAGGTTAAACTCAAAACAAATAAAAAACCCGATCCGGTGCTTGAGATGACCAATGTTATTTCTAGAGTGAGTGGTTTAAAAGCGCATCGTACAAACCTATTTTGACTGGTCTCAGAAGCATATATCAACGCCCTTGATCACGGTGTGCTTGGCCTCGATTCAGAGGTAAAGAATCGCGATGATGGCTTTATTTTTTTATTATAAACAATGTGAAGCCGAATTAGCCAAATTCAATGATGCTTTGACTATTTTAGATATACATTACTGCCGCGAAAATTATTGTGCCTATTTTATTATACGCGATTCAGGTAATGGCTGTGCTGCACAGAGTAGGAATCAAAAAGCAATAGCTCGAAGCATGGTCGAGGTGTGTCTTTATTAGCTGAGGTTGCACACCAAGTCACTTATAGCGCAGCAGGTAATCAGGTTGAAATGTGTTATAGGTTAATCCTATAGTAGTCGAACGCTTTTTTGCATGATATGATTCAAATACACTTTAGATGTTTGGATGGCTAGATGGTTTCTTCATATTTATCACTCGCGGAGTTAGATGTATCAGAAGAGTTGGTTAATAACACTCTTGCAAAGCTTGATGCTCATTTAGCAAAAGAAAGTGCCAGCGATGTGCGTTGGCAGTATCAAATACCAGAGCTTGGCGAGGGCGGAGCATGCAGTTTGTTTGGCAATTTACAGGATGAGCCTTTCTTACTCACTGACTATTTACTACAAGATAAATCAACAACCTTAAAGCTTGAAAAGCTAAAAAGTATTGTTGATTATGTGGTAGCAGAAACAAACATAGATTGGTTTGGTATTTACCAAGAAACAGCAACCGACCAAGGCCCGCAATTATTAAAACTGGCTTATTATGGTGCGCCAAGTCGACCTCTTTTTCCATTAACAGAAGCTTTCGCAAAAATCAGCAACAATGTACACGTTGCGCTGACTGGCAAAGGGCGCATTATTAATGATGTACCTGCGTATCTTAGTAAAGGTGGTGAGTATTATACTTGCGACCCTAAAGTAAAAGCAGAAACCTGCATTCCTTTATTTAATGCTCAACAACAGTGTGTTGGTATTGTTGATGGGGAAGCATTTACAGTAAACTTTTTTGATAAGCCGAAGTTAGCATTATTAATTGCAGCATGTATTAGAATACCTCAATTTTTGGTATAAATAACACTAGTAAAAAAACGCCGTTTCTATGCTAAGCTAAGCGTTATATAACCCCTAACCCTAAATAATAAGAGATAGCCAATGTTCTCAGAATTAAAAGCATTACCAACAGACCCTATTCTTGGCCTTATGGCGGCCTACAAGCAAGATACTAACCCAAATAAGATTGATTTAGGGGTGGGTGTTTATAAAGACGAGCAGGGTAATACACCAGTTTTAAAAGCAGTGAAAAAGGCCGAAGCGTTTCGTTTAGAAAACGAAACCAGCAAAGCGTATATTGGTCTTGCTGGTAATTTAGATTACTGCCAAAAAATGGAAAACCTTTTACTAGGTGAGCACCAAGCATTGCTCGCAAATCGAGTGCGTACAGCGCAAGCGCCAGGCGGTACTGGTGCACTGCGTGTTGCTGCTGAATTTATTATGCGTTGCAAACCTAAAGCAACTATATGGGTAACAACCCCAACATGGGCGAATCATATTAGCCTATTTGAAGCGGCTGGTTTAACCGTTAAGGAATACCCATACTACGACTACGAAAATAAAGATTTGTTGTTTGATGACATGATCAATACCCTTAAAAAGGTGCCTAAAGGCGATGTGGTATTACTACATGCGTGTTGCCATAACCCAAGCGGTATGGATTTAAATGAAACCCAGTGGAACACTGTTTCTGAGCTTGCTAAAGAAGTTGGTTTTACCCCTTTAGTTGATATCGCTTATCAAGGTTTTGGTTCAAGCTTAGAAGAAGATGCGCAAGGTTTGCGTACTTTAGCTAATGCGGTTGAAGAGCTTATTATTTGTTCTTCATGCTCTAAAAACTTTGGTCTTTACCGTGAGCGTGTTGGTGCATGTTCAATCATCGCAAAAGATGCTGCTACTGCTGATATTTCAAACTCAGTGTTATTGAGCGTTGTGCGTAGTATTTACTCTATGCCGCCAGCTCACGGCGCAGACATTGTAAATACTATTTTAAGCAGCACCGAGCTTACGCAAATGTGGCACAGTGAACTTGATGAAATGCGTAACCGTATTAATGGCCTACGTACATTGATAAAAGACACGCTCGCAGCCAAAGACATCGCTCAGGATTTCTCGTTCATTGACCGTCAACACGGGATGTTTTCATTCCTAGGCATAGATAAAGCGCAAATCGAGCGTTTGCAAAAAGAATACGGTATTTATATCGTTGGTTCTAGCCGCGTTAACGTAGCAGGTATTAGCCAAGCTAATATTGAATACTTTGCTAATGCGGTTGCTGACGTTTGTAAATAATCTAGCTAGATTAAAAAAGCCCGCTTTTCAGTTTATGAAAGCGGGCTTTTTGTATGCGTATGCAAATTTAATACAAATAAGTATTAAAAAGCATCAGTTTAGTGCAGCCAACGAATGGCATCAGTGATGCGGTTGTTATAGTTATCAATCGGCGCACCTAAACTGGCTATTAGTATAGTGTCTGCTTGTGTTCCTCGATTGATATTACCTGCAAAGCGCTCATCGCTAAAGTCATCGTTGCCGATACCAAAAGACTGATGTTCTGAAGGTACAATAAATACAGTCATCGGGCCAAATTCTGATTCAAAAACTAAGTGCAGGCCTCTTTCGCCTTTAAAATCGCAAAACATAAGGTAAGTGACCTTACCGGGTAGTTCATCTAAATGGCCGCCTAAAAGAGCGAATTTTTCATTCACTGATTGCAAGCTAATAGGCTCTTTTTTTTCAAGAGAAAAAATCTCGTGATAAACGTGAGCAAGTGCATGCTCTGATACCGTATGAGATGTATTATGTTGCTGCGAGCTCAGAAAAAATGCTCCAACAGTAACAATCAACGAGGCTGCCATAGCTAATTGGATACGGCCTTTTTTAAAGCGTTTTTTAGCATTAACCACATTGTCTTTTGTACTTTGCTTTATATGCTCATTGCTGTTATTTTTAGACTCTTCTGCTTGCTGTTCGGAGCTATTGTTGGCCGTATTAGCTATAACTCGCTCAGCAAGACCTTGCGGCACATCAACATCAAGTGCTGCATTTAATTGCTCATCAAATGTTTGCATATCATCAACAAATTTTTGTTGCTCAGGGTGCTGCTCAGCAAACGCTATAAGCTCCTTTTCTGTGCTGTTTGGCTGTGCAATAACCCGGCGACGAAACTCAAGCTCATCCATTACTTCGATGCTCCTTGTATTTTTTCATCATTACGGCTTAGTGCCTCTTTAAGTTGGCTTCTAGCACGGTATAAACGTGTCATTACCGTGTTTTTATTTAAATCTAATATGTCAGCTATTTCCTCACCAGAGCAACCCATCACCACTTGAAGTAATAGCGGCTCCCGGTATTCATCAGCTAATTTAGCTATTTGGCGTTGAATAACGGTTTGCTCCATTTCATCATCAAGTGTGCTGCTTCGTTCATCAACTAAAGTGTCATTTTCAACGTCGCTGTAATCAAACTGCTTGCGCTCGAAGCGGCGAGCATTTTCACGGCGTAAAATAGTTAACAACCAAGGTTTCGCTGCTTTTTGATCTAGTAACGAATCTAAAGATCGCCAAGCACGTAAAAACGTTTCCTGTACGAGATCTTCAGCAATGTTTGGATCGCGGCATAGCCAATAAGCAAAGCGATACAACTCATTATGATAAATATGAACAAGCTTTTCATAACGGGTTTGCTTCTCTGCCGTATCAATTAAGACCGGACTATCGGATTTTTTATTTCCCAGCATAAGTATATTTTTTTATTTATTTTAAGGAGTTTTCTGCTTTAGTGCTAGGAAAACCCTATACACTAACGCCCTCAATTATAAAGTCCCTTTAATACAGCTTGTTGCGAATTTATTTTGTTTTTTTGCTGATTTTCTAAAATAGTAACGATCAGCGTAAGATCAACATCAGTATTACTTGAACTATAGAGCTCTGCACGCAGGTTGGCAATTTGCGAAGTGAGTTGCTCATTATCTATTTGTTGCGCCAATGAGTCTATCGCATTATTTGATTGTTTTGTATATTGTTGAGCATAGTGGGTTAATTCAGTATGAAAAGCACTTAAATCATTACTTTTACACAGCTTTTTAAGTGTCTCTAATGACGCTAAATTGCCTTTGATAGGCTGTGCAGTGCTTTTTTCAGTGACACTTGAGTGTTTTTTACTCTGCCACCATAATATTAAAGTGGTGAGCCATAATAAATAGCCAAGAATTGAGGCAATAATTAACCATAAAGGAGGGCGTGTTTGCGTTTTTGTATGAACAGCCGGTGCTGATGCTGTAGGTGGCGTTTCAATAGAGTCATGTTGTGCGCTTATAGGTTTACTTATAGCTGCTTGCGTACTACCTGTGACGGTAATAGTACGAGCAGGCAAGGTTGCATAATTGACACGGTTAATTTTAGTATTAAACCAAGGTACTTTTATTTCAGGGAGCGTATACGTACCAGGTTTTTGTGGCAGCAGGGCGTAAGAAGCCACTTGCTTTGAAATAACACGATTGTCGCGAACTAAGTGGCTAGTTTCTTGATTATCAGGATAGCTACGAATGCCGTTTATTTTAGGTAAGTTTATCTCAGGTAATTGCTCTTTAGTGACGCCTAGTGCTGTGAGTGTAATAGTACGAGTGATGGGAGTGCCTACATCTACACTGTCATCTTTTGGCTGATACTGCTCATCAATGTTAACCAACTCGCTTGGCAACCAAGCGCCTTGGTAATCACTTGGAATAGGTTTTATTTCAATATCAACATTATCGCCAAGTGCTGAGACTTCCATTTGACGGTAATTTTGTCTTATACGTCCTTGAAATTCAGGGGCTTTGAGGGTGAATTGCCCGCTTTTTTGCGGCTGCACTAAGTATTCACGGGTGATCACTAAATAGCGTTTGCCATTAACAAGTTCATAGCCTTCTTGTTGCTTACCTATCTGACGTAGTTGAGCATCAGGCATACTTGGGTTGCTTAAGTTACCATCAAGCAATTCTTTAGCTAAATATAGCTTAACGGTATAAAGGCCTGCTTCTTGAACATAAAGTGACTCACTTGAAATCGAAGATTGAATAAATATGTCGTTATCTTGGTCAACGTCTTTACTGCGCTCTGTTACTTTGAGCTCGATTGGGTCAGAGCTTACCCCAGCAATTGTAAAGGCAGGAATAGTATAATTATTAGCGCTGCGGGTCATCAGCTTTACTGACCACGTAGTTTGTTTGGATATACTGCCATTAATTATATTGGTACTTGTGCTAACACTGGTTGGCCCAACAACAAAATCTTTCAACAGTGCTGAGGTGTCAGGTTTTTCGGCTTTAATAGTGTCATCAGCGGTAATATTAAGTATGAAAAACTCTCCTGCGAGCACGGGATTTTTATCCACGCTTGCTTGTAGTTGAGTTAGCGCCCAAAGGGGCGTCGCCGTGATCAGCAATAAACAGCATAATAATCGCATTACCATGATTTCTCGACTCCTTGGGGACGACGTTGGTTGTTTCTTTTTTGAGCTTCTAATTGCATTTTATTGCGTAATAAAATGGCCGGATCATCAGGAACTTGACGCAGTAGCTGATTAAGCTGCTGGGCTTTTTCTTTTTCTTCGTTGGTGAGCTCAGCAGTCTGTGCTTGCATTGCTTGTTGCTCTGTATTTTTTTCTGCTTCACTTTGCTGCTCTGCACTTACTTCTTGTGGTTCAGGCGAGCTATTCGAAGGAGGCTCTGTTTGTTTTGCTTTATTTTTTTTATCTGCTTGTGACTCAGACGGCTCAGGCTCAGCTTGCATATCAGGATTATTTTTTTCATCACTTTGAGGTTTTGAAGGTTCACCATTTTGTTGCTGGTTTTTCTCGTCTTGTTGGCTTTGTTGTGATTTGTCCTGTTCAGATTGTTGCTTACTTTGATCTGAATTATCATCATTTTTTTGTGATTGATCACCTTGCTGGTTTGGTTGCTGCTCGCCATCTTCTTTTTGTTGTTGCTCGTCTTTATTTTTCTCTTGCTGTTCCTCTTGCTGCTTGAGTTGCTCGACCAGTGCTTGATTGTCTTTCGCTTCAGTAAAGTCTGGGTCGAGCTTCAGGGCTTGGTTATAAGCACTAAGGGCTTCATCCAGTTTTCCTGCTTTTGCAAGCGCGTTGCCGGTATTATAAAAACCGGTTGCGCTGCTATCTTGGCTAAACTGTTCGATAGCGGCATCATAACTACCTTGTTTATAAAGCGCAGCTCCTTTTAATTGCTTTGTGTTTGCGTTACTTGCAGCCTGTTCATAGTCACCTTGTTGATAAGCATCTAAGGCGCGTTGCTCTTGATTTTTAAATAAATTTGTTAGCTCATTTGCATAAGCATGCTGATTAGGTAAAAAGCTAAATAATAAAAAAGCACCTAAAAATGCTGCGCGTCTAAATAGCCACACGGCCAATGGCAGCAGGATAATTAAACCATAAACACCCGCATCTATACGCCATAAAACCTGACTTTGCTTTTCACTTTTGAGTGTTTGTGCATTTGCGCTTGGAGCAAATGTGGCTATATCACGGTCATTTGGTTGATACATGGTAAATTTTCCACCGCTGTTACTCGCTAGACTTTGTAAGCGTGCTTGATTAAGTTTAGGTACTACAATTTGCCCATAACTGTCTTTTAAAAAACCACCATCAGGGAGCTTAATAGGCGCACCTTGTTCAGTACCGACACCATAAATATTTAAACGATATTTAGAGTTAGCCGTAAATTGGCTTATATCGGCTTGTTCACTTTGCTCGATACCATCGGTTATTAAAATAATATCGCCATCATTGTAACCGGCTTGTGTTAATAGCTCTTGCCCTAAATCAAGCCCCGCGAGTATGTTTGAGCCTTTATCGGGCATTATTTCTGGGCTGAGACTCGGAATTAAGTTCTTAAGGGTTGCGGCATCGTTAGTTAGCGGTGAAATTGTATAAGCTGAGCCCGCATAAGCCACCAGTGCCGTGTCGCCTTCTTTAAATAGTTCAATCATATCAAGCGCTTTATAACGCGCTTGCATAAGGCGGTTAGGTGTTATGTCGGTGCTATACATAGACAGAGACATATCCATGACAATCACGCGAGCATTTTTACTTTGAAAAACGGGCACTCGTTTTTCTTCAAAACTGGGGCCTGCAGAAAATATAACCGCCAGTAGGCAAAATAACGCAACTAGCGATAAAGGCTGCTTAGCTTGTTTCGGGCTTTCGTCTATTACAAATTGTGCTAGATGAGGGGCAATCAGGTTGAGTTGCTTTGCTTTTTTATTTTTTAACAATAGTACGCTAAACAATAAGGCAACTGGGAGTAGCAACCACAATAATTCGGGACGGATAAATGTAAAGTCCAGCATTTATGTCTCCTGAGGATAAGCACGTAAGGTGCTAACTAAAAAACGACCCATTATAAGCGCTAGTGCGATTAATAGCGGAACATAAAAAAGGGAGCTCTGTGGACGAAAAGTTTGCTCATCAGCACTGATCGGTTCTAGCTTATCGAGCTCTTGATAAATTTGCTGTAAACCGGCTACATCTTTTGCACGAAAATACAAACCATTGGTTTGTTGAGCAATACGTTGTAGTAGGCTTTCATCTAAATTGCCACCACTCATACCGCCCATATTAAAGTAGCTAAAGCCACGAGGGTTATCTGAGCCTACGCCAATCGTATACACTTTAATGCCTTCTTCACGGGCCAGCAGTAATGCTTGTTCAGGGGGGAGATTACCGGCGGTATTTTGGCCATCGGTTAATAGCACTACAATGCGGTTACTTTTATCTTTATTTGCAAAGCGTTTAACCGATAAACCTAACGCATCACCAATTGCAGTAGCTCGACCAACCAAGCCTATTTGTGTTTCACTAAGCATTTGGCTGACGGTTTTAACATCTCGCGTTAGCGGTGTCTGTAAAAATGCGGTATCACCAAATAAAATAAGTCCTAAGCGGTCGCCTTGGCGCTGTTCTATAAAGTCACTAAGCACCGCTTTTACCATTGTTAAGCGGTCTACATATTGTCCTTGATAAGCCATGTCCTGCTCAGTCATTGAGCCTGATAAATCAACTGCGAGCATAATATCTCGACCTTCGTTCGGCAAAGTCATAGGTTCATCTAGCCAGGTGGGGTTGGCAATTGCACAAACTAGCAGTACCCAAATTAGCCATTCAAGCCAGTTTATTCGTCGGGGTTGAGCGGGCACTCTACTTGTTGCTAAATTATGATTAGCGAAGCTTGGAATGCGCAACCGTGTTTCGCTGTTAGCTTTTTGTGGTTTTAAAAAGCGCAACAACCAAGGTAAAGGAAGTAATAAAAATAGCCATGGCCAACTAAACTCAAACATTCAGTGGCTCCTTTAATTTAAACTGTTTAATGGCTAAACGAAACTTATCACACAATTTGGCAGATTCATTGCCAGCCTGATAGAGGCTAAGTAACTCCCGCTCAGTAAATTCTATGTCACTCAAGGCTTTAAGCGTTTGGCACCATTTTTGTGTCTCACTAGATGCTGCTTGCGGGTTATAATAATGCAGTACTAAGCGTTTAATTAAAACATGTAATTGCTGAGGATCGTTACCTAATTGTTGGCTAAGCTCAACGGCGTGACGCTTCGCTTTAATAAACTGCGAGCGCTTATATAAATAGTAACCAAGGCCAATAATAGCCATCAGTATTAAAACGATGAGCGCCCACCAAGCAGGGGCAAGTGGCCACCAGTGAACTTGATTTGGTGCTATGACATCATGTAAGCCATCTAACGGCGAGGTTTGCATGTTATTTTCTCACAAGTTGTTGCTCAAGAGGCGTAGCAGCATTAAATGAAATTAGATTAAGGCCCGATTTAGTGAGTCTTTGCAAGCGCTGACTAAAAGCTTGCTCTGCGTTGTTAGCAAAGCTATCGCGGAAGCGTTTATCCATCAATGGCAAAGTTAAATCTTGACCATTAGCACTGACCGTTACTGTTTGATTAAATGCGGGTAGTTGGTGCTCAAATGGGTCACTGATATGACATCCAATGAGTTCGCAGTGGCGGCTAAGTATTTCAAGTTGTTTAAAGCTGGCATCATCAAGCGTACTGAAATCTGAAACTAAATAAACTAAGCTGCCGGGTTTTGCTAAATGATTCAAACGTTTTAAGTTTTCACTTAAATGATTGGGTGCTTGTTGATCTATTTGCTGCAATGCTTGTTGGTGGCTGTCGCACATATTATGGCAAAGTTTAAGTACTGCTTTTTCACGGGCAGATGGTTTTAGTTCGAGATGACTATGTTGATTAAACACCAAGCCGCCAATTCTATCGCCGCGCTGACAGGCAGACCATGCAACTAATGCACTAATATGAGCTGCTTGCACCGACTTTAGTAACAGCTTTGAGCCAAACAACATCGAGTTAGAAAAGTCAGTAAAAACAAATACCGGACGTTCTTTTTCTTCTTGAAATAACTTAGTGTGGGTTTCACCTGTGCGAGCGGTTACACGCCAATCAATTGAACGTATATCATCACCTTGCTGATAATGGCGTACTTCCGAAAACTCCATGCCACGGCCTTTATGCGGAGCAAGATATTGACCTGTAAGTCTATTTTTTATTTTCGCTTTAGGTGCAAGCTCAAGAAGCCGTGCCTTAGCTTTGTAGTAAAGCAGCTCTTTAAGCGCTAAGTTAACGCCATGGCTGTGGCTTGTTTCAAGCCATGCTTGGTTCGACAATTGGTTCGACATAATTTACGGAACAGCGACAAGTTCAAGTATATGGCTGATCACTTGATCTTTAGTAACACCATCGGCTTGGGCTTCGTAGCTTAAAATAATACGGTGGCGTAATACATTATGCAGTACCGCCTGAATATCATCAGGTGCTACAAAGTCACGGCCGTGCAACCAAGCATTAGCGCGTGCGCATTTATCAAGGGCAATAGTTGCACGGGGGCTAGCACCGTACTCAATCCAGCGACCTAGTTGCTCATCAAGCTCAGCTCCCTCACGGGTAGCGATGATCAACTGCACCAAATATTGCTCTAGCGGTTCGGCTAAATATAGCTCTAAAATGGCTTTACGCGCGGCAAATAGGTCTGCTTGGCTGATTTTCTGTTCGGGTACTTCATGTTGCTTAATCGCTTCACCACGAGTTAAGCGTAAAATATCGCGTTCATGTTCGGCGCCAGGGTAACCTATACTTAAATGTAGTAAAAAACGGTCTAATTGGGCTTCTGGTAGCGGATAAGTGCCTTCTTGCTCAAGTGGGTTTTGAGTGGCCATCACCATAAATAGATCAGATAATGGGTAAGTATTTTTACCTACCGTTACTTGGCGTTCAGCCATGGCTTCTAACAATGCTGATTGTACTTTTGCTGGAGCACGATTTATTTCATCGGCTAAAATTAGGTTATGAAACAGTGGGCCTTTCTCAAATACGAACTCACTGGTTTGCTGGCGGTAAATATCAGTACCCGTAACATCCGCAGGGAGTAAGTCCGGGGTAAACTGCACGCGTTGAAAAGAACCTTCAACCCCTTTTGCTAAGGCATTAACTGCGCGAGTTTTAGCAAGCCCCGGTGGGCCTTCTACTAATAAGTGACCATCGGCTAAGATAGCAATAAGTAGCGCCTGAGTTAACTCTGGCTGGCCAATGATTTGGCTGTCTAAATAGGTTTTTAGTTGTGAAAATGCGTTAGCTGCCATAATAAAAATATTGTCCTCGTCAGCAAGGTTTTTTTAAGCTTTATAAGTTATTGGGATTATTGTTCCAAAACACAAGTCTTAGACTGCAATTTACAAAATAGTTCGTTATTTTTTAACGATTTTTCTAAGATACACGATTATTAACGAATGAGGTAAAGAGATAGCGGTTATTTTTGTAAATTTGCTTAAAAAAGTCTATGGTTTATAACTAATTTCAGTTTCACTATTGGCATTAGTGTACAGGTTGTTTAGAATCGGAAAAAACAAACAGGTCAGACCTGTCAGTGGGAGAGCATAAATGTCTGAGCAAAACATACTTAAAACAGCAAAGGGTGATCGTATTGCCATAGTAAGTGGTTTACGTACACCGTTTGCTAAACAAGCTACTGCATTTCACCACGTACCAGCCTTGGATATGGGTAAATTAGTGGTTAATGAAATGCTTGAGCGATTAAACTTTGATAAATCAGAAATAGATCAATTAGTATTTGGACAAGTAGTACAAATGCCAGAAGCGCCAAACATTGCCCGTGAAATAGTACTTGGCACTGGTATGCCAGCATCAGTTGATGCATATTCGGTATCGCGCGCCTGTGCAACGAGCTTTCAAGCTATTGCTAATGTTGCTGAGTCAATTATGGCAGGTTCTATACAAGTAGGTGTCGCCGGTGGTGCTGATTCTTCATCGGTATTACCCATTGGTGTCAGTAAAAAATTAGCAGGTAGCTTAGTTGATTTAAATAAAGCGCGTACTTTTGGCCAACGTCTAAAAATATTTTCAAAGTTACGTTTAAAAGATTTAATGCCAGTACCGCCCGCGGTTGCGGAATACTCAACGGGTCTTTCAATGGGGCAAACTGCTGAGCAAATGGCAAAAACTCATAATATTAGTCGTGAAGATCAAGATGCACTTGCGCATCGCTCACATTCACTTGCAAGCCAAGCGTGGGACGATGGGAAATTGAAAGATGAAGTGATGACTGCGCATGTTCCGCCGTATAAAAGTTTTATTGAACAAGACAATAACATTCGCACTAACTCAACTGTAGAAGGCTACGCTAAATTAAAACCAGCTTTTGACCGTCAACACGGCTCAGTAACAGCGGCTAATTCAACGCCACTTACTGATGGCGCAGCAGCCGTACTTATGATGAGTGAAAGTAAAGCTAAAGCCTTAGGTTATAATATTTTAGGCTATGTGCGCAGCTTTGCATTTTCAGCAATTGGTGTACATGAAGATATGCTAATGGGGCCTGCCCATTCAACGCCGGTTGCCCTTGATAGAGCGGGTATCACGTTAGCTGACTTAGATTTAATTGAAATGCACGAAGCGTTTGCAGCACAGACTTTAGCTAATATGAAAATGTTTGCCTCTGATAAGTTTGCCCAAGAAAAATTAGGGCGTAGCAAAGCGATTGGTGAAATTAACATGGATAAGTTTAACGTAATGGGCGGCTCGCTTGCTTATGGTCACCCATTTGCCGCAACGGGCGCACGACTTATCACCCAAAGTTTAAATGAACTTAATCGCCGTGGTGGTGGCTTAGCGTTAACGACAGCATGCGCCGCAGGCGGATTAGGTGCAGCCTTTGTATTGGAGAGTGCGTAATGACAGGTTCAGTATTTAGTTTAGAAGTTGATGATAAATCAATCGCGGTCGTAACCATTGATGTGGCGGGTGAGAAAATGAATACCCTGCGCGACACCTTTGCCGAAGATTTAAATGCCTTACTTGATGATGCACAAAAGCAGTCAGTTAAAGGTATGGTATTTATTAGTGGTAAAAGCGATAACTTTATTGCCGGCGCCGACGTAAAAATGCTCGATAGTGTGCAAAAGCATGAAGATGCCTTAGCCATCAGCGAGCTTTGCCATCGTGCCTTTTTTGATATGAAGAAACTCCCTTTCACTACGGTTAGTGCTATTCATGGTGCGGCGCTTGGTGGTGGGTTAGAGTTTGCTCTGGCATGTGATTATCGTGTATGTACTGATAGCGATATCACTAAACTTGGCTTTCCAGAAGTGCAACTTGGTTTGTTACCTGGCGGCGGCGGAACTCAACGTTTACCTAAATTAGTGGGCTTACAAAAAGCCTTAGAGTGGATGCTAACCGGTAAACAAGTGCGTGCAAAACAAGCTAAAAAGTCAGGACTTGTTGATGACAGTGTACCGCACAGTGTATTACTTGATGTGGCAAAAGAGTTTGCCTTAAAAGGTAAAGCAACAGAAGCTAAGCCAAAGCTTGACCGCATTAGCCAATTACTTGAGTCAAATCCGTTTGGCCGAAATATCATTTTCAAAAAAGCACAAGAAAATGTGCTGAAAAAAACGGGCGGTCACTACCCTGCGCCACAAGCTATAATTAAAGCAGTGCGTGCTAGTGTTGAGCTTGACCAGCTTAAAGCCTATAAAACTGAGGCAGAAGGTTTTGCTAGCCTTGTAATGAGTGATGAGTCTAAAGCGCTACGTGGTATTTTCTTTGCAACCACTGAAATGAAAAAGGAATGGCGTAGTGACGATGCACCCGCAATTACTAAAGCGGCTGTTTTAGGTGGTGGCTTAATGGGCGCTGGTATTGCCCATGTTAGTGCAGTAAAAGCTGATATGCCGGTGCGTATTAAAGATGTAGCAGAGCAGGGCATTAGTAATGCCATGAATTACAGCTACAAAATTTTAGATAAAAAACAAAAACGTCGTATTTTGTCTAAAGCGGAATTACAGCAAACGATGAGTAAAATCACCGGCACTACAGACTATAGTGGTTTTAAACATGTTGATATTGCTATTGAAGCCGTATTTGAAGACTTAGGCTTAAAGCAAGGCATGGTGGCAGATATAGAGCGCGAATGCCAAGCGAATACCATTTTTGCCAGTAATACTTCGTCGCTGCCGATTGCGCAAATTGCCGCCGAGGCTGCACGACCTGAAAATGTGATTGGTTTACATTATTTCTCACCTGTTGAGAAGATGCCGTTGGTGGAAATTATTCCACATCAAGGTACTTCAAAAGAGACTATTTCACGAGTCGTTAACTTTGCTCGTAAGCAAGGCAAAACACCGATAGTCGTTAAAGATATGGCTGGTTTTTACGTTAACCGCATTTTAGCGCCATATGTTAACGAAGCAGCTAATTTAATGCTTGCAGGTGAACCTATCGAGAAAATAGACCAAGCATTAGTCGAGTTTGGTTTTCCGGTCGGACCATTAGCACTATTAGATGAAGTGGGTATCGATATTGGCTCTAAGATTGCGCCTATCCTTGAAACAGAATTGGGTGAACGTTTCAAAGCGCCAGATGCTTTCTCACATTTAATTGATGCTAAACGCTTAGGACGTAAGACTGGTCGTGGTTTTTATCTTTATGATAAAAAGGACAAAAAAGTTGACGAGTCAGTTTATGAGTTACTAGGAGTAAGCCCTGCGCCGCGCTTAAATAAAAGTGAAATCGCCAAACGTTGTGTGGCACAAATGCTAAATGAAGCCGTGCGTAGTTTAGATGATGGAATTATTTCAAGCCCACGTGACGGCGATATCGGCGCGATATTTGGCATTGGTTTCCCACCATTTTTAGGCGGCCCATTTAGTTATATGGATAAGCAAGGTAGCAAAAAGGTTTGCTCAGAAATGGCCACCTTGGCTAATACAAAACCAATCTTTGCCCCCTGTGAAACACTTAAAAACATGGCCGATTCTGGTGCTAGCTTTTATCAAGCTGAGGAGCAAAGTGCACTTGTTGATGCTGCAAAAGCGACTGTCGTTGAGCAAGAAACTGAGGATACGAAGGGACCTGAAGAACAAACAGGTAATACGCAGGCAGTTGATGAAAGTGTTAAAGAAATAGATAACCAATCGACCGATAAAAAATAGTGTATTAACGTGAACTTATTGTGAAGTGTAAGCTTTAAGTTTATCTGGTAAATAAAAAAGCCTGGAATCGATTAGATTTCAGGCTTTTTTTATTTAATAAGCGTAATTACATATGAACTTCAATCGCTTTACGGTCTTTTTCAGGCATATTAGCCACCACTAAAGAAAACGAATTATCAATCATGCGCTCAATTTCACCTGTTGGTATTGTACCGTCAAGAATAACAGTATTCCATAGCCGTTTATTCATATGATAGCCAGGTATTACAGAGGGGAAAATATCTCGCAAAGATTGGGCTTCATCAGGGTCACATTTTAAATTCATCCACCAAATGAGGTTACCGTCTTCATCAGTTTGATCTTCATGACCGGTTGACAAGGTGGCAAACATTTTATGATTTACTTTGTATACATCGACCTCTTGACCAAATGGTTTAGTGACCATAACCAGTGGCTTTTTTGTTAAATATTCATGTGCTATGTATTGATCCATGAGCTATTCCTTGCAGTCATTGTAGATACGCTAAAGATAGCAGCTTTTTTGTCATTTCGTTACTAAGAATCGATGAATACGCAAAATCTATTAGATCAAACAATCAATCAACTAAACAGTTAATTTATATTGAAGAAAGTTCAGTTCATGGTATGTTTCTATCGGTTAAATAAACTACAGGAATACACTAATGCCAAAGGCAAGTGAAGTTAAAAAAGGTACTGCTATTGAGTTTAATAACCGCGTATTAGTGGTTAAAGATATTGTACGTTCAGTACCGCAAGGTCGTGCAGGGGGCAGTTTATATCGTATGCGTTTATATGATGTAGTCACTGGCAGTAAAGTTGATGAAACGTTTAAAGATAGTGACCCGCTTAAGTTAGCTGATTTAATACGTCGTGAGTCAACTTTTTCGTACATTGATGGTGAAGAATATGTATTTATGGATAATGAAGACTATACGCCATATAACCTCAATAAAGACGCGATAAGCGAAGAGATTTTATTCGTTAATGAAGAAACTCAAGGTATGCATGTTATTGTAATTGATGGTGCGTCAGTAGGGATCGATTTACCTTCAAGCGTAGAGTTGGTGGTTGAAGAGACAGACCCTTCAATTAAAGGAGCTTCAGCCAGCGCGCGTTCAAAACCAGCACGTTTATCAACAGGACTAAGCATCCAGGTACCTGAGCATATCTCAACCGGTGACCGCATTCGTATCAATACCGCAGAGCAAAAATTTATGGGTCGCGCTTAAAAGTAAATGCAGTGGCACGGTTACACTTATGGTGGGCAGCGTTTGGTTGGTCACCTTTTTATTGTTAGAAAAGAAGTTAAAAGAATATTCTATTCTTAAACTCTATCGTTAAAGTGTTATAGTAAGCACAATTACGTAATTATTCGATACACTTTAAATATATACATACTTTATATATCGATTTGTATTAACGCGATATAACTATAATTTTTAGTAGGTTTAATGATTGGCCACGGACTAGAAAATAAACACTATGTTAATTTACCTGAAGGGGTCGAAATTGCGATTACCCCAGTAGGGCTCGTAGCACGCAGCTATGCTTATATGATTGATTTTACTATACGTAGTATCATAATCATTGTCTTATCGCTTATTTTTGGGCTACTTGGTGAGGTTGGCGAAGGGCTTATACTCCTCACTTTTTTTGTGGTGTCTTGGGGTTACAATATTTTTTTTGAAGCGAGAACAGGTCAAACTCCGGGCAAAAAGCGTCTTAGTATCCGCGTTGTTCAAGATAATGGTTTACCCGCTAGCTTTTCCCAAATAGTGGTCCGTAACTTATTGCGCCCGGCAGATATGCTTCCTTTTGGTTATTTTCTTGGCTTATTGGTAATGAGTTTTAATGAGCGTTTCAAGCGTATTGGTGATTGGGCTGCAGGGACGGTAATTGTTTATGATGAGGAGTTCTTAGAGCGACCTGCATTACCAGAGGGGGGCAGTGAGGTGCCAAGCGTTGCTTTCACAACAGAAGAGCAGTTAGCTATTTTAACCTTCGCTGAGCGAAGTGACACCTTGTCCAATGAAAGGCGAATTGAGCTGGCAAGTATTTTATCAAAAGTAATTGACTGCGATGATCAACAAAGCGATATGCGACTACTCAATTATGCACGTTATTTTTCAGGTTATATGACTAATAATAACACTGAGTAAAGGTTAATAATGAAGCAACATCAATTTGTTAATAGTAATGATCAAGTATGGTATGAATTTAAGTCGTTGTGTGAGCTTGGCGATAAAGAAAACCTACCTTCGCATTTCCCCAAATTATACCGAAAAATATGCAATGACTTAGCCATTGCACGCACACGCCATTATAGTCCTATGCTAGTTGAACGACTCAACCGTTTAGTTCATCAAGGGCAAAAAAGGCTTTATCAAACGCCTAAAAATCAATTTGCAGAAATTCTTTATTTATCACGAAATGCTTTTCCTCGTGCGTTATATGAAAATCGTTTAATGCTTAGCATTAACCTAGTTGCTTTTTTCTTTTTAGCGTTAATTGCTTTTATTTGGGTTCGTTTAGACCCCGACGCTGTTTATACATTTTTAGGACAAAGCACGGTACTTGAAATTGAAAAAATGTATGACCCAAGTGGCAGTGTGCAATCACAAGCACGCAGCAGTGGTCAAGATGTAATGATGTTTGGTGTTTATATTTATAATAACATTGGTATTGCTTTTCAGATGTTTGCAGGCGGTGTGTTGTTTTGTGTCGGTGCTGTGTTTGCTTTGCTGTTTAACAGTTTTTATTTTGGTGCGATAGCAGGGCACATCGTTAATGTTGGCTTTGAAGGGCCCTTTTTCTCATTTGTAGTCACTCATGGTTCATTTGAGCTGACAGCAATTATCATTGCCTCGGCGGCTGGTTGCCAAATAGGCTTCGGGTTATTGAATCCAGGACAATATACACGCAGTTATGCAATCAGAGATGCTGCTCAAAAAGCCTTACCTTTAATTGTTGGCGCTTTTATAATGTTAGTTTTAGCTGCATTTATAGAGGCGTTCTGGTCACCACGTGATATTGCTGATGAGTTTAAATTTTTTACTGGTGCTATTTGTTGGTCCTACGTAATATACCGTTTGTATAAAGGAATGCGTTATGGAACTTAACCACCTAAGCTTTAATCCTCGTAGTCGTACGTCCTACGAAATATTTGACTTAGCTTTGTTGCTAACGAAGCGACATTTTATGGCTCTTTTTGCAATCTATTTGTCATTGGTATTACCACTCTTTCTCATTTTAGGTTTAGTGCTTGGTTGGTCATGGGGAGCATTGATTGCTTGGTGGCTAAAGCCTGTTTTTGAGCGGCCGCTGTTAGATTATCTTTCAAAAGTCATATTTAACCAACAAGCTAGTATTCGCTCCAGTATAGGCAGTATTTTTAAGTTGTCAGTTGTTGATTTTTGTTTGCACCTTACTACATTACGGTTAAGTCCAAACCGCGCTTTTCTAGCGCCTGTAGAACAACTTGAAAACTTATCTGGGCAGCGTAAAAAGGCTCGTAAATTGTTGCTTTTTTCTTCAAATAAACCTAAGCAATCTTTATGGATGCTATTTTGTGTTCATTTTGAGTTGATTTTGGTGTTTAGCATCGCTGCTCTTATTATAGCGTTAACCCCAGGCTCTTTTTCGCTACAGGAGCAATATTACCAGTTTCAGAGCGATCCTACTTGGGTAGAAGTGTCGTTTAATTTTATCTATATCTTTGTTATTGCATTAATCGCTCCTTTATTTGTAACCGGAGGGTTTTTAGCCTATTTACATCGACGTGTTGAGCTAGAAGGTTGGGATATTGAGCTGGCGTTTAAAAATATGCGATCTCGATTTAAAGCTATTTTACCTGTACTCTGCTTTTTTGTGAGTGCTCTTTTTTTAGCACCTTCACCTAAAACTTATGCACAAGAGCTTAATAAACAAACCATTAAAAATGATGTTGCGGCTTTATATGCTGAGAATGATGTTATTGAGAAAAAAACAACATGGGTACCTCATTTTGATGAATCAGACGGGAGCTCTGAAAAAGACTTTCTATCATCGGTAGTGTCCTTTTTTCAGTGGGTTGGTACAGGCTTAGGCAACTTGTCGTGGCTTTTAGTCGGTGGCTTAGTTTTATTACTTGCTTATTATCTCTACAAAAATAAAGGCTTTTTTACAAGTGTTGCACCTAATGACAAGGTGAGTAAAAACAGCGAGCATGTAATACCCACGCTGTTTGCGGACATTCAGCACAATGATATACCTAAAGATTTGATTTTAGCAGCTAAACAAGCTTATGAAGAAGGAAACTTAAGACGAGCACTTGCTTATTTATTACAGTTCTCACTTTTTTGGGCACAGGAAGCGCATAGTGTTAAGCTGCATTACTCTATGACTGAAAGTGAGTGTCAATTCGCAATTTATCAGAAAATACCTCCATCGCAACAACCTATTTTCGAACGTTTATTTTTGACTTGGATGAAAGTGGCGTGGGCCCATCAGCATATTGACTTTAACTTTGCTGAGCTAGCAGATGAGGTTAGCTCATTAAAAAATGCACGCCTAAATGAGCAAGGACCTAATTTATGAAACGCAACTTTCTTGTTGTAGTCGTCGTGGGTATTATTGCTATTATAGTTATGTTAATTGCGAGTGCTTTACTTGCTCTTAATTGGGAGAAGAAAGAGGTTGAAACTGGCTTTCATCCCAATGTTGCTAAAGACAATTTTACAATGGCGCAGCGCTTACTAAACCGTTATCAAATAAAGTGGCACAAAGATAAAGACAAGCTAGTGGTTGCTCAGATTGAAACTGATCCGTTGAGTATAAATAATAATACACGGCTTATTTTAGATGAGGCTGCGTTGAGTGAGTCCCATGAACTAAATCAGCAATTACTAAGCTGGGTTAATCAGGGGGGGGAATTAATTTATGTCTTATCATCACAGCGTGAGGCATTAGGAATCGATAATAGTATTTTTTTTCAAACGCTGGGTATTCGTATTGCGACAGATGAGAAAGAGTTTGACCTGTTATCTTCAATCAACTCTGAGACTAATAGAAATACCAGCTTTGAGCTCAGTACTGACAGTATCCTTGAGCTTGAACTTAGCGAAAAATATAGTGTAGAAAATTGTCCGGGTCGAGCCGTTAAAAATGACGCAAGTAATGTGGTTATTTGTGATATTACAATAGGCAATGGTCGCGTTATTGTGTTGCCTTCAATGACTCCTTTTACAAATAATAACCTTCGGGATTTAGATCATGGTAGCTTGTTACTTTGGCTTGCAGCTGATGCGAAAAACATTACTTATATTCCCTATTTAACCTACTCTAATTGGTTTGCAAAGCTTTGGGGTTGGAGTTGGCAATTAGTCATCATTATACTTGTTTTGACCGTTACGTGGGTGTGGCGTATGAGTAGTCGCATTGGTCGAGCCTACGCGCCAGATGCATTAATTAAAGTAAGTTTTAATAATCACGTTCAAGCGGTTGCTAATTTTTGTGTCCAGCATGGCCATGAAAGGATCTTCGTTGATGCTTTAATGCGAGATTTTTACAAAAGGGTTGAGCTTAAAGTACCAAACTTTAGAAAATTAACTAACGAGCAGCAAGCAGAAGTTATTGCAAGGCTTACTAATTTCGATCAGCAACAAGTTGCTCAACTGTTGTCCAGCACTTTTCCAGAGTCGGAACCGAAAAAAGTCGAATATATTAAGCGATTTAAACAATTAAGGAATGCCCTATGACAAGCGAATCACCAACAGGACCAATAAGCTTACCAGAAGCTTCATCAGCGATACTGCAAGTTAAAGCGAATATAGCGCGTGTTTTAATAGGTCAAGATGAAATCGTCGAAGATATTTTAACAGTCTTGTTTGCAGGGGGCCATGTGCTGCTTGAAGGCGTTCCAGGATTAGGGAAAACATTGCTAGTTAGAGCGCTTGCCAAGAGCCTTAATGTGTCTTCCTCAAGAGTTCAATTTACTCCTGATTTAATGCCTTCAGATGTGCTTGGAAATAGTTTGTATGATATGAAATCAGGTGAATTCACAATTAAGAAAGGACCTGCTTTTACTAATATCTTACTTGCTGATGAAATAAATAGAGCTCCTGCAAAAACACAATCAGCATTACTCGAAGTAATGCAAGAACAGCAGATAACGTTAGATGGTGAATCTTTAAAAGTGGCTTCGCCTTTTATGGTATTAGCCACGCAAAACCCACTTGATCAAGAAGGAACGTATCCGCTACCAGAAGCAGAACTTGACCGATTCATGATGAAAGTTGAACTTGACTTTCCATCTCACGAAGCCGAAGTGGAGTTACTTAAGTTAAATACACAAGTGTTTTCAAATGAGTCGAGTGTAGACAACTTACCGAGCGTTTTATCAGCTGATGACATTTTTCAAATTAAACAATTATGCGCATCCACTTTAGTGGACGAAAAAATAATGAATTATGTTGTAGAAGTTGTACGCAGTAGCCGCACCTGGCAAGGCGTTATTCATGGTGCCGGGCTTCGTGCCTCAATTAATATTATAAAAGCGGCAAAAGTAACCGCTTTAATTAATGGTCGTGACTTCGTTATTCCTGATGATATTAAACTAGTGACTCCTAATATTTTACGCCACCGTTTAATTTTATCTGCAGATTTAGAGTTAGAAGGTGTCTCTCATGAACAAATAATAGATTCAATTTTAGCTAGTGTTGAAGCGCCCCGTTCATGATTCGTACAAAGCTTCGCCCAGCTAAAAGGTTGGTTAAGCTGTTATTTTCACTGGCGGTAATTATATTGATCAGTGCGCTTTTAGCTCTTGGCAATATGTTTATTACAGCAATACTTATTGGGCTTACTCTATTGGTCTTAATTGATTTTGTTTTGGCGTGGTTACCTCGAGATATAGAGGTTGCGGTAAAAACAAGTCAAAATATGGCTCTTTTACGATGGCAAACGGCCGAGCTAATTATTAGTAATAATAGCCAGCAAGGCTTAGTAACCGATGTCAGCTTGCACTTTAGTAATGTTATTGAGCTAGATAAACCGATCAAAAGTGTTGCGTTAGCAAATACAGAAAAAGCGTGTTTGGCTTTTAGGTTACGAGGACAACAGCGGGGAAATGCCGCACTAAATACAGTAGAACTTAGAATTAGTTCTCCTTGGAAGTTTTGGCAGACAAATTGGTTAATCAAACAAAAAATTATACTTAAAGTCTACCCAGACTTCAGCGCAGTTAGAGCAAGTCAGTCCTTAAACGGGATAAGTAAAAAATCTATTGGTGGCCTTAAACTGGCTAAAAAACGAGGCTCTGGAATAGAGTTCCATCAACTACGTGAGTATCGTCAAGGCGACAGTGTTCGTCAGATTGATTGGCAAGCGACAAGTAAAAGGCGCAAGCTTATTTCGCGAGAGTATCAAGAAGAACAAAACCAGCATGTGGTAGTCATGCTGGATGCTTCAAAAAAAATGAATATCGAAGCAACACGAGGCAGCCACTTTGATCACGCACTTAATGCATTACTTTTACTTGCACATCGTGTTTTGAAACAAGGTGATTGGTTTAGTATGCAAAGTTTTAACCAACAAACGCGATGGTTAGCAAATGTGAAAGGTGCTCAGAATGTATCTCGGGTGATGAATCATTTTTATGATTTATACCCAGATCAAAGTAGTAGTGACTACATCGTTGCCGCAAATAAATTAATAGCTAAGCGTAGTAAACGCTCATTGGTGCTACTGGTTACGACGTTAGACGAACAAAGTCTTGAAGAATTACTCCCTGCTATAAAGCTGCTTCAAAAACATCACTTAGTGGCATTGGTCAATATTGATAACTACGCACTAAATGAAGTTATCGACGAGCCAATTGTTGATAGTCAAGACGCAACAAAGTATTGCGTAGCACTGAGCTTACTAAATTCACACAAGGCAAATATGGCTAAGCTGCGAAAAGAAGGTGTTATTGCCATAGATTGTAAGCCAGAGCAATTATTACCTAATGTGATTAATACGTACTTAAGTGTAAAACATTCCGGCGTATTATGAGAGTTTAGAAATGAGAGTTTAGAAATAAAAAAGGCATTGATATCAATGCCTTTTTTAATACTAAAAATAAAACTTATTTTTGATTGTCTATCGCTTCGTTAATTTTATATTGGAAATAAATAATATTGAAGAAGAAGGTCATAATACCGCCTAATTTTACAGGCTCATTACTTCCTTCGTTAATTAGTTCAACGAGTGATGTACGAAGAGTGAATATCACTACAAGACCTATTACAAATGACGATAATGAAAGAATAAACGATAAAACTGGGGGAAGCGCAGCAAATGATAGGGCAAAATTAATTACATATAGTGCGATATAACCATATAATAGGTTTATATTTAACTGATGTTTTGCTAATGAGTTGGCTTTTTGTGTACGCGAAACTAACCAATATACACCATAAATTCCAAGAGTCAGAAACGCTAAGAAGAAGACCCCCCATGCTGAAAACCGCTCAAAATCGAGAATTGGTTTATTATTAGAGCTGTTGTCTTGAGAAAGGTTTGACTCAGGTGCTTCGTATACATTTTCAATGTTATCAGACATGATTAATTCCTATTAAATATGGTTGTTCCTGATAAGGGTATTTGCCTTGGGGCTGCTATCATCATACATAGAGTTTTTTTTTGTATATCGGTGCTGACACTTTTATTCATTCTGTTGATGATAATAATATATCTTAATGCCAGCTCTGAACTATGCTGGATGCTGCTTGGAGGCTTTAGCTAACTGAATGAATTAAGCTCGGGGTTGACTTGCTCCGCTGGCTTTTTAAAAACTGGGTAAACTCACTACGAGACAGTGGCTTTGAATAGAAGTAACCTTGTACAGTTTGGCAGTTTAATTGCTCTAATATATTAATTTGTGCTGCTTGTTCAACCCCTTCGGCAACAACATGTAAATCAAGGTTGTAGGCAATGGTAACGATTGAGTCGACCATATTACGGTCACGTTCAGACTTCATATCACCAATAAAGGCTTTATCGATTTTTAAGGTGTTTAGTGGGAATTGCTTTAAGTAGGCTAATGAAGAGTAGCCCGTCCCAAAGTCATCCATTGCCAAGTGAATGCCACGGGCACTAAGTGAGCGCATAATGCTAATAGCTTCTTGTGGATCATCCATTACAGTGCCTTCGGTGATTTCAAGCTCTAAAAAGTAAGAGGGTAGAGCATTTTTTTGTAAGATCACATCAATACGGGTGGTTAAGTCTGGCAAGCTAAACTGCTTTGCTGATAGATTCACAGCGACTCGACCATTAAACAGTCCTTCATCAACCCAGTCTTTTACATCGCGACAGGCTTTATTGAGGACCACTTCACCAATTTCGATGATTTGCCCGGTTTCTTCTGCAATAGGAATAAATACACTAGGGCTAATAATGCCACGGCCCTAAGCAGCCCATTTCCTGTGTAAATAGGTTTTTTTGATACTCATTAAAAGCATCAAATATTTTTCTAAGGTTAACTAATCCCTCTTTTGATAAGCATTCCAGTGAATTTTTACTGGAGTTTGGGTCAAATAAGATATCGACCATCGATTGAGTTACTTCGTTAGCGCCTGTCAGACATTGTCGGCGTAACTAAAATTGTACGGACGAACAATATGTGCGATACGACAATAAATTTGCCAGCCAAATACAAAGCACAAAGCAGTGTCTATTTAAGTAGATACGAGCCACCAACCATTATTAGCAACCTAAAAAGTACAGTAAACACCTAGCGAAAAACCATAAATTAAGTATTTAAAAGTAATGATTTACGCTTATCTGCCCAACTTGCTACAGCAAATAAAACGCTTAAATACACACTTGCCAAAGGCTTATTAATCAAATAAAAAACATAACAGCTTCTTTTTAATTATTATTAAATCTCAGCATAGGCATTCTAATAAAAATTATAGCCCAACTTTAAGTGCTAACTAATTGTTTTCCATGTATCTATATAAACAGCCTTAAAATAAATAGGAATTATTTGCATTTAGTGTTGACACAAAACCAAATCTAACTGATAATCAATATCAACAAGACGATAAAGCACAGCGGTTTGTTATGGAGTAAACTGAATTTGTTTCTCGACCCTGAAACAACGTGTAGCCCACGTTAAAGCGATGGTTACCTGTTATTAATCACAACGCCCCTGAGGTTGATAACGGGTAGCCGCCCTACTATTTTACTTGCTACATTGCTCATATCGGTGACGGTAGATATGAAACTAAAAAAGCCCTTACGGGCTTTTTTTATGTCTGTAATTTAGTGCGCTGAGCAGTATAAAAATTAACGACGATTTTTGCGCGCACGTGCCCGACGTTGCTTTTTCTCTTCTTCTTTGGCAGCTTTTTTGGCTTCTGCTGCAGCGCGTAACCCAGCCACCATGATCTCTTCTTCTTCACGCATCGCCGGTGTTTCCATAGTAATACGGCCAATAATGCCATCACGCAATTCGTTAATTAGAATTTCAGACATTTTATAGGTATCGATTTGGTTACCACCACGAATACAGCCACGCTTTTTACCTGCCATTTCCACAAACTCCCAATCACTTTCTGGCAGTTCATCGAGTTTATAACGCGCTTTTAATAGCTCAGGATAAGCATGTAATAAATACTCAGCGGCGTAGCTTGCCACTTCTTCATAATCAAGCGCCGTATCACGTATTGCCCCCGTAGCACCAAGACGATAACCCGAGTTTTCGTTTTCTACTTTAGGCCACAGCATACCCGGTGTATCGTAAAGCATAATTCCGTCTTCAAGCTTAATACGTTGCTGCGCTTTAGTGACTGCAGGCTCGTTGCCTGTTTTTGCTACAATGCGTCCAGCCAATACATTAATTAACGTAGATTTACCAACGTTAGGAATCCCCATGATCATCGCTTTTATTTGCTTATCAGCGCCGACTTTATGCGGTACTAATTTTTTACAAAGCTCATTAATCCGGTGAACTTCAGCGGCCTTATCATTACCAAACGCAATAGCTTTAACAGCATTTTCTTGCTCAAAATAGCCTTTCCACGTTTGCGTCATTTTCGGATCGGCTAAATCAGCTTTATTTAAAATTTTGATGACCGGCTTACCTTCACGCAAGGTTGCCACCATCGGATTTTCACTACTGTAAGGAATGCGCGCATCAAGCACTTCGATGATCACATCCATTTGCGGCATTATTTCTTTAATTTCGTTACGGGCTTTGTTCATGTGCCCAGGGAACCACTGTATTCCTGCTCTACTCATTTGATATGTAAACCTTTTATTTCAACCCATAACACCATGGGGGACTGTGTGGGGTACTGGGTGAATAATATCGATTTATCACCTTAACTAATAGTGAGAAGTTTACTACATAACTTAGAGTTATTGCAGGTGCTTACATTATTCGGTAATGGGCATGTTATCACTAGACTTAATAATTCTCAGGTAAAGGTTTTACCTGTATACATAGTTAATAGTATATAACAATACAAATAATTAGTTAAATAGCATGGTGAGCTAAAAACGTCACAGCTCAAAGCTGGTTCAATCGATTTTTCAATAACAACAAAACCTATGAGCGCCTGGAAAAGTATGCAGTGAGCTTTGATGACATCTCAGATACTGTAATTAACCGCGCTAGACTTGATAGAATATGTAACTGAAGGAAGATCAGATAAACAATCCCCTTAAAAATCCGTCTTATCATCTCACAATAAAACAAAAAATGAATTCCAAGCATATCTAATTAAATCAAAAATGGTAGAAATGGTTATCCATTTATCCACTATAGCGACGCTAACCATGAGAAAAACACGTAGACTGGAGCCGTGGCGTAGTATTTACATAACGGCGTGCTGAAATGAGTTATGCCAACCAGCGCCCAATATCAGCAGTCTATTACTATGACACTAGCCCAGATGGTGATCCCCAGACGGAAATACTACTGTAATAACCTAGCAAAGTTATTACAGTAGCTTCTTAGCGCTTTATTATTTAATTACTATCGGGTTAATTGGAGAGCCTGACCCTTTTTTCATCTTCAAAGGAGCAGCTGTAAACATAAAGGAATACTGGCCATCATTTGCACTATCTTTAGCAAGATCATCTAACCAGTATAGTTCACTTAATACGACACCAAGATCACGAATTAATGCACCG
>NZ_JBQSVO010000006.1:0-66399 GCF_052376275.1 Pseudoalteromonas sp. AOP7-A1-14
AAATTAGCGGCTTTTTTATTAATTTATTCATTCTACGAGTGCTATTTAACGCCCAGTTCACGTAAGCGCTCTTGTAAGTAGCTATCGGCGGTATAACGCTCAGACAGAACGACATCTGGGCGCGGGTGTAAAAACAAAGGTAATGAAATACGCGATTTAGTCGAGCCTTTACCTGTTGGATTAATTACACGGTGAATGGTCGATGGAAAATATCCTCCCGACGCTTCTTGTAACATATCACCGATATTTATAATTAAGCTACCAAAATCACAAGGGACATCTAACCAACCGCCATCGGTTTTTTGCACTTGTAACCCTGGTTCATTAGATGCAGGTAATACCGTTAATAAATTAATATCGCCATGTGCTGCAGCCCGAATTGCGCCAGGTTCTTCATCCCCTGTCATTGGGGGATAATGTAAAATACGCAGTAATGTTTGCTCAGAATCAGCAATCATATCTTTTAAATCGATTGAAAATTTAGCACGTACATCGGCTGGCGCTTCAGCCTGCACCCAACTTAATAATGTTGCTGCAAACTCATTGGCTAAACGATAATACTCGTGAATATCGGCTGCAAGTTCTTCTGGTACACGTCCTTTAGGGTAAACATGAAAGTACTCTTTAATGTCTTTTACCGTAAACCCCTTCGCAACCTCTGACACTGAAGGCGGAAAATAACCATCTTGATTATCTTTTGAGAATAAAAATTCGTGCTTTTGCTCAGAGTTAAAAAAGTCCTGCCAATTCTTATAAATCGACTCAACTAATGATTGCGGAATTGGGTGGTTTTTTAACACCCCAAAGCCTGTATTTCTCAGAGACTCGACAAATTGAGCGGCCGCATCGCTCGCTTTATAATCAACGGTAGGTAATTGCATGATGGTATCCAATGAATTAGGTTGTTAAGCTAGTTATTAGCTTATTATAGCGCTTCGCGAGGATAGTAAACTAGCCCAAAAAGTATAAGGACTTATGTCCGCACCTTATTGTCTCGCAATTACATTTTTGATACAGATCAAAACAACAAAAAAGAAACTGAAAGCATACTATGCTAAATAGGGTCTATTATTTAGTAACCCCTGATTTTACACGCAAAATTAATAAGGCGAACTTATGCGACAAAAAGTATCTTTTCAAAGTGGTGACTTAACGTTAGCAGGCCAACTAGAAGCCCCCGAGGGTGAAATTAAATTTTACGCACTATTTGCACACTGCTTTACATGCGGTAAAGACATTGCGGCGGCCACACGTATTAGCCGAGCTTTAACACAACAAGGTATCGCCGTACTACGTTTTGATTTTACGGGTTTAGGTAATAGCGATGGCGACTTTGCCAACAGTAACTTTTCATCAAACATTCAAGACTTAGTATCAGCGGCTAATCATTTACGTGAGCATTTTGCGGCGCCGCAACTACTCATTGGCCACAGTTTAGGCGGAGCTGCGGTACTTTCTGCTGCAGAGCATATTCCTGAAGTATCGGCTATTACAACCATTGGTGCACCGTCAGATGCGCAGCACGTAGCGCATAACTTTCAAGCACACCTTGATGAAATTAACGCAGCAGGTGAAGCTAAAGTAAACTTAGCCGGTCGTGAATTTACCATTAAAAAGCAATTTATTGACGATATAGCCAAGTACGATAAAAGCCATATTAGTAAACTTAAGCGCGCATTATTAGTAATGCACTCCCCTATCGATGCGACGGTAAATATTAGTGAAGCTGAAAAAATTTATGCATCGGCAAAACACCCTAAAAGCTTTATTAGCCTAGATAACGCCGATCACCTTTTAACAAATAAAAACGATGCCGACTACGCAGCACAAATAATTGCAACATGGGCAAACCGTTATGTTAAGTACGACAAAACTAAATACACGGCAAGCTTAACGGGCGGTAATGTGCTTGTTGAAGAAAAAGATCATGTTTTTACTCAGCATGTAAGCACCAAAGATCATACTTGGCTTGCTGATGAGCCGCTAAAAGTCGGAGGTAATAATTTAGGGCCAGATCCGTACCATCACTTACTTGCAGGACTTGGCGCGTGTACATCAATGACATTACGTATGTACGCCACCCGTAAAAAGCTAGCACTTGAACATGTAAAAGTAGAGCTTGACCATACCCGCGACTACCACGCAGATTGCGACGATTGTGAAAAAGACGGAAAAATTGAAGCCATCACCCGTAAAATCACCCTAGTAGGCGATTTAACCGACGAACAAAAAAAGCGTTTAATCGAAATTGCTGACTTATGCCCAGTGCATAAAACACTGCACAACAACCCGTTGATTGTCAGTGAACTTGTGAAATAAAGATACAGTGGTGCTGTGCTTAGCAGCGCCATTACTTCAAATCTATGCGATAATGGCGTTATTGTTACCACAGATTTAGTAAAGAGACTTACCATGAAATCATATAGCAGCATTGAAGAACGTATTAATATTTTACAAGAGCGAATTACAGCCTACCAAGATGAAATAAAAATTTTAAAAGCTGAGCCGAAAAATAACAACGAGCGCATTATTTTCAAGTTTATTGAAACCGGCAGTACAGGTAAAACTAAAGATTTTGTGCGTGAGTTAGGTATTAAATCGCCGCGCGATAGCTTGTATTCTTCGGGAGATGTAACAAAACTAATTAAAGATGGCGCGAGCGATATTTCTCCTGCGTTATTAGAAATCGCAAGACAGCTTGCAAGTGCACGTAATAAAAACGGCCCAGCTTGTTAGTCGTTTATAAAATAAAGTAGTTAGCCGTTTGCATTTACGGCTAATCCACCAGCTCTATATTTAGTCCCGTTAATAGGTTTAACGCTTCAAATCGCTCAAATTTTGCCTGACTAATATCATTATTTTTAATATCAATATTAAAGTTTCTAGCACCTACAAAGTTCGCTTTACTCAAATTAGTTTGCTGAAACAGGCTGTCTCTAAAGTCTGTGCCGGTAAAGTTACTCGTGATTAAATTTGCGTGTCTAAAGTCAACGTCTTTTGCAAAACAGCCTGTTAGTGTGAGCCCTTTTAACGGTAACTCATAAAACGAGCTATGACTGAGTTCGCAGTCTTTAAAACTTATTGGCGCCGTTAACGCTAATTGCGGCCAGTTAACTTCTCCCCACTGAATACTAGTCAGTTTACAGTGCTTAAAAGTAACGTCTTCTAATGAGCTGTAATTCCAACTTAATTCATTCAAATTGCAGTTTATAAATTCGCAATCAATAAAGCGACAATCGCTAAATTGACTTTGGCTAAAGTCACAATCAATAAATTGGCATTGTTCAAATTCAATGTCGTTAAGTCGCGCAGTGTGAGCTCCGAGCTTTGAAAATGTCTGATCGTAATAATCGTTTTCAGAAAAGTGGTTGCTTTGAGCCATACTATTCCTTAATCATTTTAGCTATTAGTCAAACAAAAACCCCTTAGGTTTGAGCCTAAGGGGTTTTAAAAAATTAACCAATTTTTAGTTAATTAATTACTTATTCTGTTCTGCTGAATTTTCAGCTTTATCGACAACATTGATAGCAAGCTCAGTTAATGAATCAGCATTAGCTTTGCTTGGTGCGTCTGTTAATAAACACGATGCTTGTGTTGTTTTAGGAAATGCAATGACGTCCCGAATATTGTCAGTACCACAAAGCAGCATAACTAAACGATCTAAACCAAACGCTAAGCCTGCATGCGGTGGAGTGCCGTACTTAAGGGCGTCAAGTAAGAAGCCAAACTTGTCTTGCTGCTCTTGTGCATCAATACCTAAAATTCTAAAGGCCGCTTCTTGCATGTCAGCGTTATGAATACGTACCGAACCGCCACCCACTTCGTAGCCGTTAAATACCATATCGTAAGCATCTGAAATAGCCGTTGCTGGATTTGCTTCAAGCTCACTTGCAGTAACATCTTTTGGTGCAGTGAATGGATGATGTACAGCATGCAATGTGCCTTCGTCATCTTCTTCAAACATTGGGAAATCAACGACCCATAGCGGTGCCCAGCTATTTAGGTTGGTGATTTGTAAATCAATACCAATTTTCAAGCGAAGTGCGCCCATGGCTTCATTTACAGTGTTACGTTTATCTGCACCAAATAAAATGATATCGCCAGTTTGTGCGTTAGTACGCTCAAGTAACTGAGTAATAACGTCTTCGTTTAAGAACTTAGCAATCGGTGATTGCACCCCTTCCACACCAGCTTCGCGATCGTTTACTTTCATCCACGCTAAACCTTTGGCGCCGTAAATACCAATAAACTTAGTGTAATCATCTAGTTGCTTACGAGAAAGCTTAGCACCGCCTGGAACAGTAAGCACTGCAACACGGCCTTTTTCATCATTGGCAGGGCCTGAGAATACTTTAAATTCAACATCTTTAACTAAATCAGCAACGTCAATTAACTTCATTGGGTTACGTAAATCTGGCTTATCTGAACCATATAAGCTCATTGCCTCGCTATAAGGCATTGTTGGGAAATCGCCTAAATCAACATCAAGCAATGACTGCCACATTTCACGGATCATTTTCTCAGTTATACCACGTACTTGATCAGAGCTCATAAATGAAGTCTCTAAATCTATTTGGGTAAATTCAGGTTGACGATCGGCACGTAAATCTTCATCACGGAAACATTTAACAATCTGATAGTAACGATCAAAACCCGACATCATCAACAATTGCTTAAACAATTGTGGAGATTGTGGCAATGCGTAAAAGCTACCTTTATGAACACGACTCGGTACTAAGTAATCGCGTGCGCCTTCTGGCGTAGCTTTGGTAAGTACCGGTGTTTCAATATCTAAGAACGCATTTTCATCTAAGAAACGACGCACAAAGCTGCTTGCTTTAGCACGTAATTTAATACGATCGCTCATTTCTAAGCGGCGTAAATCTAAGTAACGATACTTTAAACGGCGCTCTTCAGAGTTTGTTTGGTTAAAATCAAGTGGCATAGGCTCAGAGCGGTTAATAATGGTAAGGTCTGTGCCCAAAATTTCTACTTCACCAGTAGGCATATCTTTATTGACTTGACTGTCAGGGCGAGCACGAACAATCCCTTTTAACTGCACACAAAACTCTTGACGCAATTTGTTAGCGTTATCCATTAAGCCTTCAACTTCAGGATCGAATACAACTTGCACTAACCCTTCTCTATCGCGTAAATCAACGAAGATTAAGCCACCAAGATCACGGCGTTTATTGATCCAACCACATAATTCAACTTCTTGATCAACGTGGGTTTTATTTAGCTGTCCGCAGTATATAGAGCGCATAGTATTCCTGTCAGTGTAAGACTAATAGCCAATTTATTAGATTGATTGAAAGCGCCAAGTGCACCTTTATTTAAATAATAAATCCACTATTTTAAAGAGTAATCATTTTAAGGCCGTATTATACCCAAGTTGCCTGCAGATGCTAGTTTCTCAAGTATTTGTTACACTAAATCAAACACACAATCAGTTAGCCATTTTATGTTGTATTTAGGGTGTCCACAGTGGTCGAGCAATGCATGGAAAGGCAATTTATTTTCAAGCCGATGTAAAAACGCCGATATGCTTAGCCAATATGCCCAGCATTTTAATTCAGTTGAAGGCAATACCAGCTTTTACGCTGACCCTTCAGCAAGCACTGTATTACGCTGGGCAAACAGCGTACCCGACGATTTTAAATTTACTTTTAAGTTTAATCGTCGCTTTAGCCACGAGCTGCACCTAACTAATATACAAACCGAGCTTACTGATTGGCTTAACTTGTTCTCCCCTATTTTAGAAAAAACGGGGCAGGTCATGTTGCAATTACCGAAAGCATTTGGTCCAAATGATTTACCCAAACTCACCCAATTTATTAGCCTATTACCAAAAGAAGTTAATTACGGTGTAGAGGTACGCCATATTGCGTTTTTTCAAAAAGGTGAAGCCGAAATAGCGCTTAATCAGTTATTAATGGCAAACAACATAAATCGTATATCGATGGATACACGCGCCCTATTTTCAGTAAAGCCAACAACCGAAGCTTTAATTGATGCACAACAGAAAAAGCCACACTTACCCGTACATGCCATTGCTACAAGCACGCAACCCATGGCGCGCTTTGTTATCGCCGATTTACAAAACGACTATAAACCCTTTTATAAACCGTGGCTAAGTAAACTAAAACAATGGCTTGATGAAGGAAAAACGCCTTATGTGTTTTTTCATACGGCAGATAACCGAGAAGCACCTTTATTAGCAAGGCAGTTTTGTAAAGACCTTGGTTATAATCACAAAGCATTAAACCCATTTACTGGCGAAAAAGAAGCCTACCAGCAAGCGCTTTTTTAAATAATAAAATTAGAGAATATAAATGAGTGAATACGCACGATACTTTACCGGCTACCCTGCAAACATTGTTGAACAGGTATTAAGCCTAATTAATAACAATAAAGTATGCGACTACTTACTTAAAAAGTACCCGCAAGCACACACTATTACCAGTGATAAACTACTTTATAACTACGCCACCGAGCTTAAAAAACAGTATTTAAAAAACGCACCACCGTTTGGTCGCGCAGCATTTAAAAAACAAGGCGATATGATCACCAGCGCACTTGGAACGCATACGTACCGAATGCAAGGTAAAACACGTAAGCACGATTTAGCGATAAATAGCGACTTGCTACGCGCTCCCGAGCCGTTATTAAAAGCATTAGTAGTGCATGAGCTTGCCCATTTTAAAGAAAAAGACCATAACAAAAGCTTTTATCAACTTTGCTGCCATATGGAACCGAGTTACCACCAGCTAGAGCTAGATTTAAGAATTTTTTGTGTGGTAGTCGCAATGAATGAAAACCCTTATTTAAAATAAGGGTTTTAGCGTTAATTTAACCTATAACAATGCACGCATTGAGTTAATCACTATTTTTGAGCAATCAGTTGAAAACTACACCGCTCGTTTTAAAGAGCGTGAATTAAATGTAGACAGCAAAGCTTAACCAAGGCTGTTAAATGCATCATAAATGGCGACAAAGAACGCCTTGTACAGCTATTTTCAAACCTGTTAGAAAATACGTGCAAATACACACAAAGGCGGGCAAGTAACAATACTTGCCAATAAAACACATAATAACATTGAGCTTACTTTACAAGATTCAGCGCCAGGGGTTTTACCTGACGACTTACAACAATTGTTTGAGCGTTTTTATCGCTTTGAAAAATCTCGCAGCCGAGAGCACGGCGGCTCGGGTTTAGGACTTGCACTTTGCAAACAAATCGTAGAGGCACATGGTGGTCAAATATCGTTGCTAAAATATCATCAGTGCTAATCACTTTACTTTTAGTTATTAAAAATTTCTTTTTTATACTTATTATTCATTATTTCTAGCCAAACGACTGAATTTATCACTGACTATCTAGCATAAAATGCTAAAATAACTTTATTATTTTTTTTTAGAGACTGTTTGTGTGACGATAAAAGACAGCATTTATGCCAGTGAGCAAGCGGTTAAAGACTTTAGCTTTGACCAACATGTAGTAGAAGTATTCCCTGATATGATCCAGCGCTCGGTACCAGGTTACGCCACGATTGTCAGTACAATGGGCAAAATTGCCGGTGAATACGCACAAAGTAATTCTAATTTATATGATTTAGGTTGCTCCCTAGGCGCGGTAACACTAAGTATGCGCCGCAATATTCGCACTGATAACTGCCAGATTATTGCTGTTGATAATTCACAAGCAATGGTTGAACGCTGTAAGTTACACTTAAATGGCTTTCGCTCCGAAGTGCCAGTGACAGTAACACTCGGTGATATTAACGAGTTAAAACTTGAAAATGCCTCGGTTGTAGCGATGAACTTTACTCTACAATTTATACCACCTACGCAGCGCCAAGCGGTGCTTGAAAAAATATATGCTAATTTAAAGCCTGGTGGTGTATTGCTATTAAGTGAAAAAGTAAAAGGTGAAAACGAGCAATGCGATAACTTGCTGATTAATCTTCATCATGACTTTAAGCGTCATAATGGCTATTCCGAGCTTGAAATAAGCCAAAAGCGCACCGCGATTGAAAATGTAATGCGCCCAGACACCCTCAATTCGCACCTTGCACGTTTGAGCGATATTGGCTTTAGCCAAACTCAAGTATGGTATCAATGTTTTAACTTTTGCTCATTAGTCGCAATCAAGTAACAAATATAAAGAGTAATTCAATGTCTTCATGGTTTAACCAATTTTATGCTGCAATTGCACAGAGTCCACTTAGCCACTGGCTTGAAACTTTACCGAGTCAGTTAAAACACTGGCAAAATGAAGCCAGTCACGGTGATTTACCTAAATGGCAAAAAGTGCTGAAAAACTTGCCAGACGTATCCACTCAACATGTTGATACTACCCACAAGGTTGAAATTGGTGCCCCCGGCGAAATGAGTGAAGGTGAGCAAAAGCAAACCACACACTTATTGAAACGGATGATGCCATGGCGTAAAGGTCCATTTAATGTGCACGGTATTGAGATAGACACAGAGTGGCGCAGTGATTGGAAATGGGACCGCCTACTTCCTCATATTGAGCCATTGAAAGGTCGCACTGTTTTAGATATTGGTTGTGGCTCAGGTTATCATTTGTGGCGTATGCGCGGGGAAGGTGCAGAATTTGTAGTAGGCATTGACCCGTCTGATTTATTTTTATGTCAGTTTCAGGCTATTAAGCACTTTAACCCTGACGAAAATGTACATTTACTACCACTAGGTGTTGAAGCTCTGCCTGAATTAAAAGCATTCGATACGGTATTTTCAATGGGCGTGCTTTATCATCGCCGTTCGCCTATCGACTTTTTAGCGCAGTTAAAAGCACAGCTTCGCCCAGGCGGTGAACTCGTACTTGAAACCTTAGTCATCGAAGGGGATGAAAACACCGTATTAGTACCAACCGACCGGTATGCAAAAATGCGTAACGTTTGGTTTATTCCAAGCACAGCAGCGCTAAAGCTATGGATGGAACGTGTTGGCTTTAAAGATGTACAAATTAAAGACTGTGCCATAACCACTTTAGAAGAACAGCGTAAGTCAGATTGGATGGAAAACGAGTCACTTATCGACTTTTTAAACCCAGACGACAATAGCAAAACTATTGAGGGCTACCCTGCACCATTACGCGCTATTTTAACCGCTAAAGCATAAGGTAAAGACATGAGGGGGCAATATGCTACTAACAAGCTGTAAGCAATTCCCTAAAATCTCCTTTGCTTACCATGCGGACAAGTGTCCTTGTAATACGGTTAAAGTTACATTTGAACTAGCCGCGCCTTTGCAATTGTTGTAAAATGTGCGCGTTTCTAAGCACTATGAATTCACATGCAACCATGCAACTTTTTTGAGGAAAACCTGTGAGCGAACAAAAACAGTCTCTAAGCTACAAAGACGCGGGCGTAGATATCGATGCCGGTAATGCACTTGTTGAGCGTATTAAAGGCGTAGTAAAAAAAACCCGTCGTCCAGAAGTAATGGGCGGAATTGGTGGTTTTGGCGCACTTTGCGAAATTCCTGAAGGCTACAAGCAACCAGTATTAGTTGCAGGTACAGATGGCGTTGGTACTAAACTACGTTTAGCAATCGACCTTAAAAAACACGATACCGTGGGTATCGATTTAGTTGCAATGTGCGTAAATGACCTTATTGTTCAAGGTGCTGAGCCATTATTTTTCTTAGACTACTACGCAACTGGCAAGTTAGATGTTGATACTGCAGCTGATGTTGTTACAGGTATTGGTAAAGGCTGTGAACTTTCGGGTTGTGCATTAATTGGTGGCGAAACAGCTGAAATGCCTGGCATGTACGACGGTGAAGATTACGACATGGCTGGCTTTTGTACTGGCGTAGTTGAGAAAGCCAATATCATCGATGGCACAAAAGTAGCCGCTGGGGATCAGCTAATTGCTCTTGCTTCAAGCGGTCCTCACTCAAACGGTTTCTCATTAATTCGTAAAGTCCTTGAAGTATCAAACGCGGATACTAATGCTGAGTTTGAAGGAAAAACATTAGGCGAAACACTACTTGAACCAACACGTATCTACGTTAAACAGCTTCTTGAGTTATTCAAAAAAGTAGACGTTCATGCTCTTTCTCATATTACTGGCGGTGGTTTTTGGGAAAATATTCCACGCGTATTACCTGAATCTGCAAAAGCAGTCGTTAAAGGTGATAGCTGGCAGTGGCCTAGCATTTTCAACTGGCTACAAGAAAATGGTAACATCACTACCCACGAAATGTATCGTACATTTAACTGTGGTGTCGGTATGGTAGTTGTTGTTCCAGCTGACAAGCTTGAGCAAAGCTTAAGTATCTTAAAAGATCTTGGCGAAAATGCTTGGCACCTTGGTGAAATAAAGGACGCTAAAGCAGACGAAGAACAAGTAGAAATCTTAGGCGGCCATGATTAATGGCTCCTTCTCGTCTGGTAGTCTTAATTTCAGGTAGTGGCTCGAATTTACAAGCCATTATTGATGCCTGCAATAATGGCGAGATAAATGCAAACATAGCAGCTGTTATAAGTAATAAAGCAGACGCCTATGGCCTTGAGCGAGCAAAACAAGCCGGTATTGCAACCGCAGTATTGAGCCACAAAGATTTTGACTCGCGCGAGACTTACGATGCACAATTAATGGACGTTATTGACTCTTTTGCACCTAATCTAGTTGTATTAGCTGGTTTTATGCGTATTCTTACACCTAGCTTAGTGCAAAAATATAAAGGAAAAATGTTGAACATTCATCCTTCCTTGTTGCCTAAGTATCAGGGGCTGAATACCCATCAAAGAGCAATAGATGCAAAAGACGACGTTCATGGCGTAAGTGTTCACTTTGTGACTGAAGAATTAGACGGTGGTCCAGTTATTCTTCAAGCCAAGGTAGCAGTACTGGCAGACGATACTGCCGATACTTTATCTAAGCGCGTACATGCACAAGAGCATAAAATCTATCCTTTGGTGGTCAAATGGTTCAGTGAACAACGACTTACTATGGAAGCAGATTATGCAGTTCTTGACAAAAAACAACTTCCTGCACACGGCGCGCACTACCCAGAATAAAAAATTAAGTGCCCTAATTTTGTGTGCGGGCACTTTACTTCCAACTAGCTTAATTGCTGGTGAACTAACCCAATATCAAGCAAGCTATGATGTTCTGCGTAAAGGCGAAACGCATGGTAAAGCAGTACGAGAGCTAAAAAAAATAGCTGATAATAGCTACGAAGTCACTTATCATAGTGAAATCGAGTGGATGATTTTTTCAGATGTTCGCAAAGAAACGTCTAAATTCACTTATAAAGACCATGCTATTTCCCCAATCAGTTACACCATGGAGCGCTCAGGAACAGGACCTGATAAAGACTATTCCCTCGAATTTGATAACCCAAATAAGATAGTTAATAGTAGCGAAAACGAATATCCGCTTGAATACGAATGGACTAATGAGTTTCAGGATTCTCTATCCTATCAAGTACAAGTTCGTGAAGAATTAAAAATGGGTAAAACTAACCTTTCATATCCGTTAATCGATAAAAAGGGAAATCTGCGCGACTACAACTTTGAAGTTGTTGGCAAAGAAGTGATCCCATTGCCGATTGGCAATATTGAAGCGATTAAAGTTAAGCGTCTATATGATAATGACAAACGCCAAGCGCTTGCTTGGTTTGCCCCAGAAATGGACTACATGTTGGTAAGAATGTGGAAAGGTGAAAAAGGTGTAGAACAATTTGAAGTGCAACTTAAATCATTCACAGTAACAAGCCCAGTTGCGGTCCCTGAAGAAGTTAAAAGCGAAGTAACCCCGTAGTAGTTCAATAGTTATTTATTATTTAAAGTAGGCGCGATTTTTTATATCGCGCTTTTTACTTGCACCTAAGAATTAAATCAACTCACCCATTTTAAATAAAGCAAACTCACCCGATTCCATTTTATGCCAGCGTTCGTCGTTGGTTAATGGCCGCGTAGCAATTACGCTGACGACATCATTGAGTGTAGTCTCTTGTTGAAAATCAACCACCATATCTGCATCAATAAGCGTTGCTTTACCAAAGGGAGCACGGCGCGTTATATAGTGTAAATTATTAGTGCAGTACGCCAATACAAATACCCCATCTGTAAGTAGCATATTAAATACGCCTTTTTCGCGTAGTGTATGGCAAAGTTTTGCTGCATAACGAAAAACAGATGCCATATTTGATGGGCGCTTAGGGTATTTTTCGCGAATTTTATCAAGCAACCAACAAAATGCTAGCTCACTATCGGTATTACCTACTGGTCGATAGTGCTCAGGTTGTAAATCATGATAATTAGAAAGCTGGCCGTTGTGAGCGTAGGTGATCTCCCGCCCCCACAGCTCACGCGTAAATGGGTGGGTATTTTCAAGACAGACGTGACCACGATTACCTTGGCGAATATGGCTTATCACTGACACACTTTTGATCGGGTATGCTTTAACGAGCTTTGCGATTTCAGAGCTGTAACTTGGCTCAGGATCTTTAAACGTGCGACACCCTTTTCCTTCATAAAAAGTAATACCCCAACCATCTTTATGGGGGCCGGTATTGCCCCCTCGCTCCAACAGGCCTGAAAAACTAAAACAAATATCCGTAGGCACATTCGCCGACATGCCAAGAAGTTCACACATAACAAAAACACCTCTTTTAATTCAACAAGTTAACCAAAGCATGCATTTAAATCTGATTTAATGGTCACAGTTTTGGTTTCACTTTGGCTTTTTCTTGCTGCAATTTCATTTATTTTACGGCTTTAATGGCGCTATTGTTAAGCACGATTGGGCTATAGGCAAGGGCTAACTACTCTACTATTGGCTCTAGTGTGCTTTTTAAGCTGCTGGCTGTTGATTTATGGCCGGTAAATTCGCCTTTGGTAATTGGCGGCCCCGCGCCCTGGTCTTTGTGCCCGTGGGTTTCTAGGCTTTGGTTTATATCTTTAACCAGGCTTATTAAATCTAGCAGCACTTGCGCTACGTTTACTGAGTTATTGCCGAGCCACACGGTTTTGCCTTCTACCTTTGCCAGCTCGGTGGCTTTGGCGTGCAGGGTTTTTAGTGTGGTTAGGTTCATGTTTGCGGTGGCTTCAATGTCTACTTGCTTTTTACTTCCTAGCAGTAACCCTTCAAGTGCGACTATTAAGGCTTTTTCACCGACTACTGTTTTTAGGGCGCCCATTACTTCGGTTACTTGGTTGCCGTCTATTTTTAGCGTGTCGTGCGTGGCTATGCTGGCGCTGCGCTCGTGGTAATTTTGCTCGCTGCTGCGTGCTGTTGTTTTGTTTGTGTCGCTGGTTTGGGTTATTTCGCCGTCGGTTGTGGTGTGCCAGTTGCCGTCGTTGCCTTGTATTTTGCTGCGGTTACTTTGCTGCAGCGTTACATCTGTTCGTTTGTGCTCGGGCACTAGGCTTTGCCATGGCAGTAAATTGGTGATCACGGCATGGCTGTTTAGGCCATCAATATACTGTATTAAACAATGCATGCCTGGCGCTGGTTCGTTTAATAATCCGTGGTCGGATGCTTGTCCTGTGCCGAGTGTTACCTGTTGAAATACGGGCACGGCTAATGGCTCGCTTGTTAGCGGGTTTAATAGCTGCACGTCGGCTGCTTTTAGCGGCCTAAATGCGGTGCTAATGGCTGCGCCACCGCTTGGTAGGTCATATATTTTTTCAATGCGCGCCAATTGCGGCAGGTGTTTACGCTCGCTTAACTCTGGAAAGTAGCGCTGTATTAGGCGTTTAATGGCTTGTTTGACCATCGTATGTGCATCCTGTCGTTGATTAGTGTTACTTCGGTTATGTGGCGGCCGTTTATTTGTATGCCTGGTCTTAATTTTGGGATAGCTATTAGCTCGCCGGTGGTTGAGCTTTTAGCGGTTATTGTGTGCTCTGGAAAGTCGCTTATTGCTGCGAGTGGCCAGCGCGAGTCGTGCCAGCTGCCGACAAATATTTTACCATCGGGGCGCTGCTGAAATATAAAATCGCTAATGCCCCACACTTTAGCTACTTGCCTAAGCGCTTCAATACCTGTGCCGCTGTGATAAAACGCGGGTGCTATTTTATTTAAATATTCGGCGTTTTCAGGTGTTACGAACTCAACACCGAGCTTTGCCAATTCATCGAGCACGGCCTTTATTGTTGCGTGACGAATAGCAAGCGGGGCGGGAAAACTTAACGCGCCTAGCAGTTCGCGGCAGGTTAAATACCAGCGGCCGTTGGCTTGGTGCTTTGACTCAATTACGCCAAGGAAATACGGGATCATATTATCAAGTGTGTAACCTAGGTGCAGCTCGACCAACCCGCTTGGCTCCTGCTCTGCGACCACTTCAAATTTTGCGCGACCTGTGCTGGCAATGTCTAGCTGCACGGTTTTGCTAACAATATTGGTTACTGTGTTGCCGCCAATTGTTAGCGTGTTAGATAGGCGGGTGCTCATGGCCCTTCGACCTCGTTAAATTTATTTTGTACGTCGTCGTTACTGGTTGATGCTTGCGGCTCTGCGCTTTCGGTTGCCTGTTCGTCTAGCTGCTGTTGCTCGCGCTCTGATACAGATTGCACTTCTACCAGCTTAAATGCTACTTGCCAGCCTTTTTTGTTTTCTATTTCGCTGGCGCTTATGTCGCCATCGAATTTGGCTTTACGTATTTTATATGCTGCGGCTAGCTCGTTATTTACGGTGTAAATAATACGTGCGCCGTTTTCGTCCAGCGCTTTTGCTTTGCTTATTAATAATGCCAGGCTAGCGCTTTCGTTAAATGGGATTTTAGTATTTACGGTTAGTGTGCCCGACTTTACGCCTTGGTCGCTACTTAGTGAAAAGCTGCCAAAGCCTGACATGTCGCCACCGGCTAATTTTACGCCTGCGTTTACGCGGGTTTCGAACCCGGGCACGTTCCAACCGTCGAGTGCTATGCTCATAATACCTCTTTAATTTTATTTAGCTCAGCTGCTTGGCCTACAAATACGCACATTGCCCAATACATTTGGTCGCTGCCTTTGCTGGCAATTGAGCCGCTTAGCTGTTTTGCGCTGCCTGCAGTAATTAATTGCACATCTACGGCGCTGCTTTTTGCTGTGAACTGTGCTTGATTTAATCGCTGGTCGCGGGCGGTTTTTAGCTCTGCGGTTTGGGTTAATGCATCGTCGATAGCGGTTATTAACTGCTTGCCGCTGTCGTTTGCGGCCACTAACTCAGCTGCTATTTGCTTTTTACGCAGTGGTAGCCAGTTTTGCAGGGCGCTTATTTGCCACTCCAAACTTTGGCCTTCGTACGTTGCCAGCTTGCTTTGCTCTAGCGTGCTTTGGTTTTGGCCGTATTGCGCGCAGGCGATGAACTCGGCTATTGGGCAGTATTCATTTATTGTGCTGAGCGAGCTTGCCAGTGCGGCGGGGTCATTTGCGCTTACAGATAAAAGCAGCGCGCTATATTGTGCTGGCTTATCTGTGCGCGAGTCGTCTTTTATTGCCGATGCAAGCAGCTGCGCGCCCTCTTGCATTGAGCAAGGGGCGGCGGCTTGGTGGTAGCATAGCGCTATGTTATGCATTTTCTGCTGTGCTTTCTGGCAGCGGGTAGCGCGCTTTAATTTCGGCCACTTTGTCGCGCCATTTTTGTAGCGACTCTGGCGTGCCTTCGAACTGCGCCTCCATGTATAGCGGGTCTGACTCTTTTGTGTATGCAGCTTGGCGCTTTTCTAGGTTTTGGCTTAGCTCAAACTGCTGCTGATTTAATACAGATTCAATTTGCTCTTGGTCCATACCTAGCGATTGCATGTATTCGCTGCTTGTGTTGCTGTGGCTTGTGCCCTTGTAAATGTATGTAAACATAGTTCTACCTTTTAAATGGAGTGTTAAATAATTTTAGCTTTATGCTGTGCGTGTCGGCATGGCTTGCATGTCCTAACCACGATTGCACGCATTGGTTTATTTCGACTAGTGACACTTTACCTTGCGAAAATTCTTTTCTAAATCTTTTAAGCTTGGTGCTTATTTTATTCACGCTGCTTTTTCTTAGCAGTCTATGGCTTGCATATATTCTATATCCTAAAAAATCGAGTGATCGGCCGTTCGTTTTTGCTATTGGGAACACCTGCGTTTTGCTGTTTGTTTTTAGTCGTAGGTTTTTATATAAAAACTCTTCGATTAAATTTCTCCACTCGTTAAGTTGCGCCTTGTTCTTGTGTATTATTACAAAGTCGTCCATATAGCGAATATAACGCCTTGCTTTTAGCGTGTGCTTTGCAAAGTGATCTAGCTCGTGAAGGTAGATGTTTGCAAATATTTGACTCGTTAAATTTCCGAGCGGTATACCTGCGCCCACTGCGTCGCTTGGGCTGTTGTCGATAATGTAAAAAAGCAGGGCTTTTGTTTTTTGGCACTTTAACTTGGCATCTAAAATATTTTTTAATGCCTGGTGATCAATGCTTGAAAAATACTTGCTTATGTCTGCTTTTAGCGCATAAGCTTTGCCGCTTTCGCTTTCTACCTGCTTAATAAATAGCTGCGCTCTGTCGGCTCCGGCGTGTGCGCCCTTGCCTGTTCTGCACGCGTAAGAATCGTGTATGTATTGTTTGTCGAACAGCGGCTCAATTACATTGTAAATTGCCCGATGTATTACACGGTCTTTAAAGTGCGGCGCTGAAATTAGCCGGCGCTTTGGCTCAAATACATAAAAATGCCTGTACGGTAATACGCTGTACATTTCCCATATTAGCTCGTTTTGTATTTGCACTATGTTTTCTTCTAGATTATTAAAGAATGCAAGGGCCGATGCTGATGTTGTTTTTCCTTTTCGGCATTGGTATGCCGCGTTTAATATGTTTTCGAACTGGTATATTTGTTCGTACGTGCAGCCTGTTGACGCGTCGACAGGCTTTATTGCTTTTTCAGCTATAGCTGGGGCAGCTGCATCCTTTTCAAAGTTGCACTGACAGCCCCCCTTAAGGGTACTGCTTCTGGCATAATCAAGAGCGGGACGAAAACCGATATTACTGTTCGCATTCGAACGCGCATTGTTCAGATTGAGCGCGCCCAGCCCAGCGTTCGAGCCATTGTTCCAGTTGCCGCCACGTAGCGGGAATCGATTCCGTGCATTCATAATGCAACTGCCTGTTTGTTTCTTATGGATTTAATCCAACCGCCCAGCATCTTGCCAATTTCTACTAATCGCTCTATCCATAATTGATATTTTTTTACGTCTATATAGCGCAAGTCTTTTGCCAAGCGCACTTGGCGCTTTAGTATTGCTAGCTCAATGTCTAACTCTGTTAGCGTTGTTTTTTTATGGTAACGCTTAAATGCAGTAACTATTAAACGCTGCAGCTGCAGCATAGACTTGCGTATTTCTGCTGCTAGCACGTGCGTTTCGTGCTTTGGGAATTGCTTTATTGCTTGATACCCGTACATCAACATGTCTCTGCATTTTTCTTCGATTGTTAGCGCGGTCAAATTTCCTCCTTGTTATGCCCGCGCTATCGCGCGGGGTTCAAATTTCAATAACCAATTACGCAAAGAAAGCGGGACGAAAACCGAGATTACTGACCGCATGCGAACGCGCATAGCTCAGATGGAGCGCGCCCAGCCCAGCGCTCGAGCCAGTGTTCCAGTTGCCGCCACGTATCGGGAATCGAGCGCCATAATTTCGACAGCTGATGTAACCGCCAACCGTGGTTGTTGATTCTGACTCAATTAACAAGCGGCGTAGTAGCTCAATTTTGCTGTAGTCGAGCGCTTTTTCGATTGCTGCAAAATGACTATTTGTTAAATAAGGGTTGTCGTGCGCATCATTACCCACTGGGCCATTACGATTTGTAACGCTGTTACTAAGCTTTGGAGATCCAGCGCTGCCGGTGCCTTCTGTGTTTGCCGTTGGCGAATCTAAAAACGCTGTGTGCTTGTTCCAGTTTTCTTCAATCACCGCTGGGTTATTGTCGAGCGTAGTAATGATCTGCCCTTCTTCTAGCATCATTTGGTCTAGCCATTCCCACACGTTACCTACTAGGTCTTGGATACCCCATTCTGTGTGGTCGTGCGACCATGTTGCAGGGCCTTTGCCTGTGTCGGTTCTGCCTGTGCCTGATGTATCGCCTGGCAAACCGTTGTCGCTACGACGTGCTGTTTCTAATTTGTTTTCGTGGCTGCGGCCGTAGTTTGTATTGCCGCGCGGCACCGTGCCATTTGCGTAAGACCACAGTGCAATGAATGCCCACTCGTGAATGCTCATCATGTGCCAGCCTTCGCCTTTGTTATTGCATAGCGCTTTTGCTGTATCGTAACTAACTGATGTGCGCGGCTGTACACCACCGATAACACTGCAGCCGCCATTTGCTCCGGCTGATGCTAGGTATTTAGGAATCCACACTTCGCCCAATTGAACGCCGTTACGCATAAACATGGTTGGAATGCCTGTGCCTAGGTTTAAATCTATGCTGTATCTTTCTTGTATTCCTGCCGCAAGCTCTTCATATGTTGCAGGTGAAACGGCTACCATTATGTTTGGGTTGCCTTGGTCGTCGATGATCACTTTGTTGCGGCCGCCTGATGCGTGCTCGATTGCCTTGCGGTAACCGTCTGATGCAACGATTTCCATTTCGCTTGCTTTGGCTTTTACGAACTGGTCTAGCTGCGTTGTTTTGCTATCGATTTCGGCTGCTTTGCCTTCGATTGCTGTTGTTAGCTGGTCGGCTGCGGTTACTAGCTGGTTTATTTGCGTTACGCTCATGATAGTTCCTTGCTGAAATTGCTGAAGTTTTTATTTAAAAAGTAATTGCGCACAGTGCGGCGCATGTTGTTTATTTGTGCCGTTGCATTGCTGGTTGCTAACAGTGTTAGCGCGTCAATTTGCGGGCTGTAGTCGAACATCCACGATTGCGCTGGAATGGTAATGCGCGCTAGGGCTGCGGCTGCCGCAAACTTTAAAACGAACGAGCGGTTGTGCACGTTGTTTACGCCTTGTCGCTTTCGCTGCAGCGGTAGGTAATCGACTGCTAGCAATGTGCCGTCGCGGGTAACTAGGCCAATCCAGTTGTAATCAAAGTCGCCGATGTCTTGCTCTAGCACTACTGCCCATGCGACTGTGTTTGCATCAACATAGCCTGACGTATCTATGTTGCGGCGGTAAACTATTTGTGCGCCGCCCGGCATTTTTTCGTTTGGGTTGCGGGTTGCTTGCTCGTTTAGCCCGGGTATATTTGCAAATACTAGCTCTGTTACTTCAAGCCCTTTGTTTTGCAGCGTTGCTGTTGTTATGTATGCCTTGCCAGCATTGGTCATTATGCCGGTTATTGCCTGATTCATAGTTGCTCCTTGGCGGTGCTTATGCCGCCGTCTTTGCTTAAAAACCCATAATGCTGGTGCGCGGTAATGTTGTGCTGCACATCAATGCTTGTTGCTTGGTGGCGCGTGTTGCTTGTTAGTGCGTCTAGCCCTAAAAAGCTATGAACTACGCCGTGATCAATGCCAGTTATTGCGTTTATTTTTGTTGCTGAGCTAACGTAGTTGTTATCCCATTGCACATGCGTTATGCCAAGGCTTAGCGATACTGCTGCCAAGTTATGCACTGTTAGCTCGTATCGGCGGCATGTTCGGCCGTACAACTGTATTAGCTCTGGCAACAGCTCGTATGCGCTTGCTAGCGTTGAGTCGGTCATGTCTATTGCAATAATATCCCAGTCGCGCCCCTCTATTCGCTCGCGCACATTTATGACCTGGAGATCCAGCCGGTTAAAAATGTCTTTTATGGTTGCTATTTCTCCGGCGTCAATTGTATTGACTAATGCGTGCTGTACGCGCTTGCGGTAGAGGTCCAGCGGCTCACTATCTAACCGCTGCGTTAATCGCTCCCACGCTAGCAGGCCGAGAACTGGCTCTTCGTTTTGCAGCTCGTCTTTTTGCTGCACAGCCCACATAACGTAGTTGCGCGACTTGCTCCAATACCCTGTAGCCGCTTTTACAAGCTTTTCTGCGTAGCCTTTGTTTAGCCATGTTGCTATTTGGTTAGCCATTTTCGACCTTAGTTACTGTTAGCGATGAAAGCACGGGTAGCCAGTTAGCGGCGGTTATGTCGTCAATGTCGAACTTGATTGACTGCAGTTCACTAAATTGCGCGTGGCACTCTGCAACCAGCTGGCTAACACTGAACACACATTGATGCGCTACGCGGGTGGGTGCGTATGCTGCATTTTGCCTGAACGCTGCTTGTATAAATGTTGTTAACTCGCTTTGTATGTCTTCGCTTTGCGAGTGTAGCTTGTATGTTGCTGTTACATTAAACCCAGTGGTTGCCATTGCATACACTATAAAGTCGTCGCCCAAGCCGTGATGCCCTGCGGTTCTTATGTGCTGATTAATTGCCCCCAGCAAAGCGGTTGGCACTGCGCCTATGTCTAGATATATGTAGGCGTTTGCTGTGCCTGGGCCGCGCGGCGCTCCGGTTTGAATATAGATGTTATCTATTGGCACGCCAAAGCTTGCAATTATTTGTTTGTACACTGCGTTAATGTGCCAGCGAGCGGCGGTTCCAAACACGTTGCGTATGCGCAAGCGGTAATGCTCCGTGCTTTCTGTGTTTGCCCCGGGCTTTATTAGCCAGTCTTGGTTGTTAGTTACTGTTACGCCTTCTTGCTGATCAATAAAGTAGCGGTATGCGTTTGCTGGCAAGTTATATGCTGCGCCCTCTTCTTGTGCTTGCGCTAATGCGTACGCCGTGCTTTGACCTGCTGCAAAATGCACATCTTGCATTAGCGTTAATTTATATACTTGCTCGCCTAGCACGTCGGTAGCAATTTGTGCACCGGCGGTAATTGAGCTTTCTCCGGCAGTGTTTTGGCGCGTGAACGTGAGTATGCCTTGAGCCGCTACGCCCGCCTGAATGAATACGTTGCGCGCGGGGCCGTGCTTTTCTATTAGCGCGTCGCGGCTGGCGGTCATGATAAATAGATTTGGCATTAGTTGCTGTGCAACCCAGTTTAATAGCTGCACTAGCGGCTTGGTGATCAGCGCTTCAACGGTGCGCCAAAAGGGGCTAAACGGTGAGTTATTAGCAACCTGTATGTTTTGCTCTTTTAGCTGTGCTTGCCATTGCTCTGCTGCTGATTGCTCGTCCATTGGCAAGCCTGCATTTTGCATCATTGTTTTAAAGTTCATTGCTGCTCCCATACTGGCGCGTTTGTGCGTTAATGCTTAATGTGCCGTCGTCGTTGCGGTGCACTTTTATTGTGCCTGGTTTTACGCGATTGTCTTGCTCGGTTAGTAATTCGAGTTCGGTTAATATTGGCTCTATTGCGTTTTTGTTGCGCAGGCCAACAAGCTTGGTTAGTAAGCCGCTTTCTAAAATGCGGTGCTTTATATCCTGGCTTATTACGTCTGCTTTTTTAAACGTGCTTGGACTTAGCGAGTCGTTAAGCATAAAGTCGCCGTCTTGTATTTCTAGGTCTATGTGTAGCGCTATATCAAATTTCATTAACCTGCTAGCTCCATCATTTGTTCAAAGCTTTGCGCTAAGTCGTCTGATTTAAAGTTTACGTTCTCAATGCTTATATGCTTGCTGCTGTCACTGCTATTGCTGTTGTTATTTGTACTGTTGCTGTTGTTAGTTAGGCTTTGCAGGTAAGCCGACTTTTGCAGCTTAGGCTTATATGCAGTGGCCTGTTGTTCTGCGCTAATTTGCTGTGCTTTTTCGGCGCTGTTGCTGGCTGTGTTAGTAATTACCTGATCTGTTTTTACGCTGGGTAATGCTGGCTCTGGTGCTGCACCTTGGTTAACGCTTACCAGCTGCGCTTGCTTAGGGTTATAAACAGGCGAATTTGCCGAGTTAGCAATATTGTTACTTGCAACCGTAACTGCTTTGTTTTGCGTGACGTTAGTTGCGTTGTTGATTGCCGTTGCCGCATTGTTTTGCGGGGCGCTCACTGCGCTGTTATTTACTGCGCTGTTTTGCTCGCTTGGGAATGCATTGTTTATTAATGCCTGGCTGCGGGCTTGCGCCTGTAAATTTAACGGTGCGGTGCTGTCGGTTGGCACTGCAGGTAAGCGCTGGCTAGTAAATTTAAATGCATCGTTTGCGGCTTCACGCTCAGTCATTGCTTTTGGTTGGGCAGCTATGTCCGCTGACGCTAAGCTGTTTTGCGTAGCGTTATTTACACTGCTATTTACCGCTGCTAATGCCTTCGTGCTAGTTGCGCTGTTAGTTACCGTTGCCGCATTGTTTTGCATGGCGTTAGTTGCGTTGTTGATTGCCGTTGCCGCATTGTTTTGCGTGGCGCTAGTTGCGTTGTCGATTGCCGTTGCCGCATTGTTTTGCGCGGCATTAGTTGCGCTGTTTGCTGCCGTTGCCGCATTGTTTTGCGTGGCGTTCACTGCGCTGCTAGTTACTGCGCTGTTATTTACTGCGTTGTTTTGCTCGCTTGGGAATGCATTATTTATTAATGTCTGGCTGCGGGCTTGCGCCTGTAAATTTAACGGTGCGGTGCTGTCGGTTGGCACTGCAGGTAAGCGCTGGCTAGTAAATTTAAATGCATCGTTTGCGGCTTCACGCTCAGTCATTACTTTTGGTTGCGCTGAATAAGCAGGGTCGTTTGCTGCTGCTGGGCCTGCTAATGCCTGCGTGCGCGGCTCTTCGGTTTCAACAATTGCTGTTACTTTAGGCGCTGCATAATTTACAGGACTGTTTGGCGCTATGTATTGCGAACTTGCTTGCTGAGCTGGCGCGCTTGCTTTACTGATAACGCTTTGCCCGTAGTCGCGGCTGTAAGCTTGGTCGGCACTTTGCATAACCGATGTGCGAGGCTGAACTGCTTGGGTTACCTGCTCAACTTTGTTTGATACTTTTGCTGGCTCGTCGTCTGAGAAAAACGAGATAACCGAGTTTAATACGCCGTTGTCGGCGATGGCTGAAATAAAGCTACTTACGCCGTCAAATATTCCACTGATGCCGCTGGCTATGCCGCCGAAAAAGTCGCCCAAAAAGCCGAACGTTTCGGTTAAATAATTTATTAGCGATTCAATTATGTCGACTGCGCTTTGCCAAATTCCGGTGAAAAACCCTGATACAGAACTCCCCATGCCTGAGAAAAACCCGGTGATGGCGCCGCCAAAGCTGGACAGTAAATTACCCACATACGAAAACGCTGAGCCTATGGCGTTAACCATGCCCATAACCACGCTGCTGATTGCTGAAAATGCGGGTGCAAAAAAATCGTACACTCCTACGGCTATTGTTTTTATTAGCCGCCACACCAATTGCAGTGGCAGCGTTAGTAGATCGAACGCAACTTTAAGGTATTTAAACACGGTTGAACTTTCCGCCCACTCATTAAATGCGGCGGTTATGTCGTCAAAATAATAGATAAGTGCGGCAACAGCGGCGATTAATGCAACAGCTGCTATAACAATCCACGTTAATGGGTTTGCCCAAAGTGCTGCGTTAAATAGCCAGGTGGCCGCTTGGCCTGCAAGCATAACCGCTTTAAATGTACCCATGGCAATAGCGGCCGCGCCCATGGTAGCTATAAGCGATAAGAACCCTGCAACACGCAGTGCGATTAATGCGCCCTGCCATAGCTTAGTTACTATTAGCTGTGCATTGGTTAGCGTTATGCCAATGCCTGTTGCAAAGTTATATAGCCCCATGGCAAAGGTGGCTATGCCGAATGCGGTCATTAGCGCAACTACGCCCACCACTGCGGTTGCGATCACGCTTGATAAAAATGGGAACTCTTCGGTTAGCGAAACGATGCCCGCAAACATTGACGCAAGCACTTCTACAAATGGCTCTACCACTGGCAACAAGCGGTTACCCATTGCTGTGGCTGCGGCATTAAATGAACCGCCCATTCTATCCCATGGGCTTGCAATGATGTTTGCCATTTCTGCCGCTTTGGAGTTGTCTTGCACGCCTTCGAAAACAGCAATGCCGTCTTTTAATTTGTCTACTTTGGTGCTTAGTACGTCGACTGCTTTTGCGCCCTGTTTGCCAAATATTTGCGTTAGCACATCGCCACGCGCTACAGAACCCAGCGATGAAAGTCGGTTATTAATGCGCCCTAGCACTACGTCTATTGCAAGCATGTCGCCGTTGTCGTCGGTTAATTGAATGCCTAGCGACTGCTGCGCCTTGCCAATGCCCTGCAATAACGATGCGGCTTGCGTGCCCGCAACCGAACCCGACTTAGCAACTAGCTGTAACTCGCCCACTAGGGCAAATTGCTGGGCTGAGCTTAGGCCAATATTTGTTGCAGTTGCGCCAAGGTTTGAAAACGCCGCCTGCATTTCTGCACCGGTGGTTTTGTAAAGCTGTACTGCGGTGGCGGTTTGGCCTGCTATTTGGTTTACCCAATTAGACTTGCCCATTTTGTTGGCTGTTTTTTCAAATATGCCATACATGGTGCCCATGTAGCTGGTAATGGTGGCTGCGTCGGCTTTGGTTGCTACCGCTAGTATGTTTGATGTTTTAGTAAATTCTGATAGCTCATCGCCCGTTAGTCCGGCAATGGCTGATTGAATATCGTATGCACTGCGCACAAACTCGGCAGAGTTGCCACCAAATTGAAAGCCAAATTCGTATGATGTTTTAGTTAGTTTTTGCAATGCGTCGTCGGCAACGCCCAATGATTGCACTTCGCCCAAGGCGGCAACGTGATCAATTGCGGGAGCTAGTGATTTAGCTAGTGCGTAACCACCACCAACGGCCGTGGCTGCGCCGCGCATCATTTGATCTTGCGCGGCGGCTGTTTGCTGGCTCAGCTGATTAATTTTAGCCATGACTTTATTAACCGGACCCGTCACTTTGTCGATGATGCCGATTGAATAATTAAGCTTGTCTAACTTGCTGAGCGTGGCCATTACATTACTCGCTTAGTGCTTGGCATATGCCGTTATTTACAGCAACTACAAAGTTTTCTTGCTGCTGCGTTTCGAGGTATAGCGCTTGCGCTAGACTCTCTTGGGTTGCGGTAACCGCGCCAAAATACTTGGCGTGGTATGCCTGTAGCTGATCTAACCGAGACTTGCCTATTTGCTTGGCTCGGTCTTCGATTTTTTTACGGTGAAATTAAACTCCGGTTGGTATTCTTCAACAATTGCACCCACTAAAAATAATGCGGCGCCTGGCTGTTGCACTAGCTCTTTTAGTTTTTTAGCGTCTTCTTGCACTACTGTGTTTAATACAAAGTTAGTGGCTGGCTGCACTTTGTTGTTTGGCTGCGTAGAGTTAATGTATTTGTTGTAGTCTGCTGCGTTTACGTTAAATGTAATTTCGCCTACCGGTGTTTCTAATGTGATTTTTTTCTCGAACGCCATGATTATTTACTCGCTTTAATGTCGGATTGATTTAGTAATGTGTATGTAAAATACGGGCCGTACTTGGCTGCTGATTGGTCACACAAATTAATGAACTCGTCAAAGTCATTTGGGTTAGCTAGCACTTGGCAACCTGCAGACCATTTATCAACTTGGGTTGATGTGGTTTTGCTGTTTGCTCGGTGGCAGTTAATACCAAAGTAACCCTGCTGTAACTCGGCTTGTGGTGTGACTTCCGTGTCTAACTCGGTGTTTTTGTCGTTGTCGCGCAGGACAACAACAGGTTTGTGCTGCACTAGGGCGCGGTATTTGCCCTGGTGATAACCCAACTTCCATAGGCTTTTATGCTGCCCTGCAATTAGGACCGCTGTGCCGCTTACGTTCATTGGGTTTTGACGCCAGTAAATACCGGCGTCGGTGGTTGCTTTATACTGCTTTAATTGCCATTCGCCACTTTGCTGATACAGCACGCAAATAACATCGTTAAAGGTATTGGCGCGCGTGTTGTTGTGGCGAATACCTATAATGTTTAGGTTTAATTCGCCCTCGAACACGCGGTAGCCGCAGGCCTTTAAAGTGCTAAGCAATGTTGCGGCAGTTAGTTTGCGAATGGCTTTGGTCATTACAAGTCTCTCACTTCATCTGATGTTAGGTACGGCACGCCGTTGATTTTTACAAAGTCGGGACTGGTGATCGGACACTTAATTGATGTTGTGTCTTCTTCGCCGCCGTCGGCTTTGATGTTTAAAATTTCGTCTAGTTGCGGTAGACAGCCAAACGCTTCAATGTTCTTTTTGCCTGCTGCTACTTCGGCGTTAAATGCTACGTCGAACGGCTCAATGCCTTTCCAGCTACCTGCCTTTGCCGCTTGCGCTTGCACAATTAGCCAGTTTTCGTGGTCGAGCTTTAGGGTTACTTCGCCCTCCACGTCGCCGTCGATAAAGCCTTTTGGTACGCCACGCACTTTTTTAACTGTGCGGCCGTCGGTGATTTTTACGGTTGCTTCGATTACGTGCACCATTGAGTTACCAATGAAAATATCGAAGTCTTTACCGCCTAGTACTTTTTGCATGTTCGCTCCTACTCTGCGTTATCTAACATGATGCCAACTATGATGGTGTTGGGTGAATCGATTGGCTTAACTTTGAGAACGACTTGCAATGTAGTTGCGTTCATAAACGTTAGGCTGATGCTGTCGTCTTTTGGCGTGTCGATTAAGCCCGGGAACTTGTCGGCACCAATGTTAATTGAGCGCGCCATTTCGCGTAGCGGTTTGCCCATGATGCGCTTACCAAATTCAATGCCGCTGGCACTGTTGTTTAGGCGGCGGTTTTTAATGTTTTGAATGGCAATAATGCGCACGTCGCGTGCGGCCTTGTCGACAATGCGGCCTGTTTCGATTTGCTGAAAGTCGCCGCCTTCGGCATCTAACATGTTTACGTCGCCAAAATATGTGCCGTCAAAGTCTGGGTAAAACTGTGTACAACTAAAGCGCAGCGCGTCTAGTGCGGCTGTGGTTGAGTTGGTTAACGGTTTGCCTGCGGCATCTACCGGATGCGGCATTAGTGACATTGCACCCGTAAGAACTCGCATTGGGCTATCTGCAATAGTGACTGCGCTTTTGCATAAACGCCCAGTTACTGCGCCTAGCTCGTCGCCAAATAACAAAGGAATAACAGCTGTTTGCGGTGCTACTACGCCTTCGGTTATTGGCTGCAATGCGGTTACTAAGTCTGACCAGTTTTGTAGCTCGGTTAGCCCAGGCGCTGCAACTAAAAAGCGCACGCGGCGAGCAAGACTTGCTAGTATTTCAAGCGCTTTAGCTTGATAGCTTTCTACTTCTGCTTTGCCTGTTACGGGCGTACAAATAACAATGATTTCGGGACTTACGTCTTGATCCATTGCTTCGTCAATAAGTGCCATTACGTCGGCGTCGATTGCGTGCGCTATTGCATAACCACTTACTAGGTCGTCGCCGTTGCGCTGCCATGCTTTAACTTGGGTTTTTAACGGTGAGTCGGCTACGCCAAACTCAGTATCAAAGTCGCTTTGTGCATTAATGGGTAGAATTTTGCCGTTGCTTTCGGCTGCTTGGCCGATGAACAATACGGTGCGTTCTACCTGTTTTGTAGCGCCACTGCCTGTTTGAATGGCGGCAACGGATACTTTACCTTGTGCCATGGTCGTTCCTTTTTTGCTTGCGCTACGCCACTTGCATAGCTTTGTTTAAAATAAAATTCATTTGCTCTTTTTGTTCGGCCATTGTTTGCCCCAAAAAGGAGCGGGCCGGTAAATCAATTTTCCATGCGCTCTTGCCTGAGCTGCCCTTTAATTCGCGCAGTAAAAACCCTGCTTGGTTAATACTTAAATTGTTTGTTATCCATTTAATACTTGGTCGCTTGCTGCCCTTGCCTTTGCCGCGCGGTATTTTGTAACCCTCGCTTATTAATGCTCTGGCTAAGTTGCGCGTGGCTGGGCCTTCTTTATTTTGTGCGGCACTGCTTTTGGGCTTACCTGCATCTAGGCTTATGCCCTCTTGGTGGGCGCGGGCTATTTTTCCGCTGTTGCCACCTTTAAAATATACGCTTGCGCTATTTGCGCCGTAGCGCACTTTCATGTTGCGCTTTAGCTTTGTTAGCATTTTCTTTTTTTTGCCGTTGGCGCGGCCTTGCCACCTTTTACCCGCTAAATCACTTTGCCTGGTGATCCGCTCTTTACTGCTTTTGTTTGCCGCACGTATTGCACTGCGCAATATGTTGCGGCGCTTTTGTGGCTTGAGCTGTAAAAACGCTAGCTGCTCTTTGCTGCGGCCTTCATCAAACTTGAGATTAAGCACGGCTCACTTGGCCTTCAAGTGTGAACGCTTCGGCTATCCATAGGCTTTGCTCGCCAAAGTCGTAACGGTTGCCGTTAAATTCAAACGGGCCGTTGGGCGCTTGTATTAGCTCTATGTCTTCGCAAAGCTGCTTTATTATTAGCTCTACTTCGTTGCTGTTGTCGTCGTTAACGTCGGCGCTAAATTCAATGTCGGTGCTGTCGTATCGCCCGCCGTTGTTTTGCAACCAAAACGATGCAAAGGCACAAATAAGTGCTGCGGGCGCTGCGCATGGGTTTATGCTGATCGCTCCTGAGTAATAAAACCTTGCTGCCAATAGGCCGTTGCCGTTAATGGTTTTGCTGCTTGGCTCTATGCGGCCGCCTTCTATCCAGCTGTCGAACTGGGTGCTTAGCGCTAGGTTGCGGCCTTGGTATTCTGCGGTTGCTAAATGCTGCTTAAGCTTTGCTATTTTGCTTTGGCTCATAGTAGCTCTACCGTTAAATTTGGGCTTAGGCCTTGCAGCTGGCGCATGGCGTTTATGCTTTCTCTTAACCAATGTTCGTGGTTGTCTATTGCCGCTTGGCTTTGTGCTGTTGCGCTGTCGCGGTGCGTGCTGCCTAGCTTTGATACCAGCAAACTGGCTTTTGCTTTGCTGTAAACTGCGCGCTTATAAAACAGGGCTTGCGCGGCGCTTAACGCTTGGCCATTGGTAAGCTGTGTATTTGCTAGCTCTTGGTTAATTTCGGCCTGCGCGTAAAGTAGCTTTTCTAGTAGTACGTCGCTTTTGCTGGCGTACTCTTGGGCTATTGCATAGTGCTCAATAAAATGGGCGGTGCTTAGCGCTGGGTAATAGCCGCTGGCTTCAATGATCACATTGACGCTTTGTAAATCTGCCTGTGGCATACCGCTTAAGTTCATATTGCACCTGTAAAATACACACATTAAATTGGGTGCGGGCGCCACTTAGTCACGCGCGTTAAGCAAGTAATGCTAACGTTGTGCTAAGTTGCCCGCTGGCGTTGGAGCTAGTTAGCGGGTTGCTGCTCTGGCTCCGCTGGTTTAAACATTTTTTGCAATTCTTTTAGCAGGGTTTTAACGCCTGCTTTGTCGTTAATTGATTGGGCCATTTCTGCAAAGTAAAGTGCGCTACCTAAGTTGAGCTGTGCTTTATTTACTTTTGCAGCTATTGCGTAAAGCTTGCCGCCCACTACTTCTAACCCTGCCCAGTCTTGGTTTTTAACTACGAAAATTAAGCGGCGCAGTGTAAAGTCAATGTCGCACAGGCCTTGTTGGTGTGATTCGGCAAGGTAGTAATTTGCGTCGTCGTAGAGCTGGTCGATAACGAACGCCGCCCAGTGCTTGGTATTAAACACGGTTGGCAGTGGTTGCTTTTGCTCGATCATTAATGGCAATAAGCCCATTACTGCATCCCAGCGCTTTAAATCAACTAGCCAAATAAACACCCACGCCAACACTTTGTTGTGGTGGTTTTGGCCGCTTAGGCGGTATTGGTTTATGTAGCCTAGGTAGTCTTGGCGCTCTAGCGCTTCTGATTTGTATGTTGCTTTGTCGCTAATGTCGGCAAATGTTTTTAATTGAGCCAAGTCGGATTCTATAGCTGCTGCATAAAGCTGGTACTCGGTTTGCGTGTTTACGGTTGCTGGCGCGTTGGCTTGAGTGGCGTTAGCCGCTGCCGTTGGCGCTTTATTTTCAGTGCTTGTTGGCACTGCTTTAGCTTTGGCTAATGATTTTTTGAAAAGGCTCATTTAAAAATACTCGCTAATTGTTAAAAAAAGCCGCCCCGAAACTTGGGATAAAAGGGCGGCTTGCTGCTGCTAAAAAACTATTCCCAGCCGGTGCCTGCTTTGTTTGGCAGTTTTACGTTGGCTGATTCGAAGTAGGCTACTTTTTCGAGATCTTCGATGTAGTAACAGTCGTTACGCGATAGGTAGTCTTCTACGCGTTTCTTTTTTGGGTTGTCTTCTACGTGGGTGCGGGTTGATCCTGATTGCACGTAGTGACTTAGGTTGTCGAAACTTGTTACTAAAATGCCGCGCGATGGGAAGAACGGAATTTTATAGCTGGCTAAGCCGCCATACGTTTTAATGATTTGCTCAAGTTCGATTTTGGTTTTTTCGCTTGGCGTGTGCGACTGCTTTGCATACAACTTGTTTTGGTCGTTTGCTAGTAGTTCTTCGCCAATGATGGCAACCATGTTTACGCGCTTGTGCTCTGGTACTGCTTGCAGTGCGTCGAACACGGCTTGGTCTAGGTTTTCGTAATCGCCACCGGCACCAATGCGAATTTCGTCAACGGTTGCGCCTTCGCTAATTGCGCGCTCTGGTGCGTCGCGGCGAATGAGTTGTAGCCAGCCGATGTTTACGTCTTGCAGCATTGTGTTGGTTGCTAGGTTTGTGGTGTCGGCAGCTGATGTACCGTGAAAGCCGATTTTAATAATGTCGAGCGCGATTGCTTGGCGCACGTGATTGCGGTAGCGCTGATGGAAGTCGGGGAACTTTGACCACTGATCCATTTTTGCCCACGATAAATGAATGTCGCATTCTACCGGGTAGCAACGGTATTCGCGTTTTGCTAGGCCTGCTACATCGCGCGTTTGGCGCTCTTTGGTGTCGTCGCTTTCTACACCGGCACGGCCTGTTACGCCACCGTCTACGCTCATCATTACTGATTGGCCTACGATGTCGTCTACTAGTGCGGTGTTGATTAATTGTAGAAACTCTACTGAGTCGTACGTTGCGTCGTATAAGCGCTGCTCAGTTGTTGGCTCTACGTTGAACTGCTCGTTCATTGATGCTACGCCGTAGTTGCTGGCCATGCCTGCAAGTACTGCGATAAATAATTGTTTTGTTCTGGTTTTCATTTTCGTTCCTGCGCTTTGCTAAGTTAAGTTAGGGTGCGGCAATTACAAGCAGTTGCTGTATTTGCCTTCGTCGCCTTCGTGCTCTTCGTCGGCGTTGGTTGTGTCACCCGCAGGTGTTTTTAATGCTTTGGTAAACTTTTCGTTAAGTTCGTCAAGCGCTACTTTTGTGCTTGATAGCTCTTCTTTAAGCTTTGTTAGCTCGGCTGACTCTTCGGCTGGCGGGGCTGTTTCTTCTTCGCCTTCCACTTTAGTGGTTGAGAATGAATCAAGCTTTGTGGTTAGGCCGTCTAGCTTTTTGCCAAACTCTTCAAGCGGTGCGCCGAGTGCATCTTTTAATGCATTGGCTAATTGTGTTTCGTTCATGTCGGGTTCTTCCTTAGTGAATAGTCGTTTGAAAAAGGGTTTTTTAGGTGTGTCGATAGGCTCACATGACCCTAAGTCAACGGTTAATAAAGAGACTTCCGTGTCGCCTGCTTTGCTCTTACTACTGAAATGGATGCGGTCGGTGTAGCAGCTTGCTGGGTAGTCGGTAACTGCTAGGCCGGTTAGGTAGGTTTTGCCAGTGCCCATGAAGTCGCGGCTAATTTCGATGCTAAAATATACGGCTTGGTCGGCTTTGTTTAATGCTACAAACCCTTGGTTGGGTGCGAGCACGGCGTATAAGCACACTACGCCTTCTTCGTTTTCGTATGCTTCTACGCTTACTACGTCACCCAACATGCCGGGTATATCAACGTTGTGTAGGTTTTTAGCGGCCCAGCCTGACCAGTTAAATTCGTGATCGAGGTTTATGCGTGCGCCATACTTGCGGGGGTTGTAGGTTTCTACTATGTCGGCTACGTCTTGCTCGGTGATTTCGCGGCCGTCGACGGTCATGCCAACAGCGGCAATAGAAAGTGGTTTTGTGCGTAGTTGACCTGGCATATAAACAAACCTTTTAAATGTTTTTTAATTAAGCTTTATGCTTTAAAGTAACTGCAGTTTGCACCCTCTTTTTGCACCTTTCCAACTGTTTAACTTTTTGAAATTCCTATATTTAACTTTTAGGAATGGACAGGTTTTTAACAGACAGATTACGCGCTTTATTACTAATACACTGCCGCCATGGATTAATTAATGTGGCGCAATATGAAGGCTAACTACGGACCAGACGTACGCAAAAAAGCACAGGATTTGTATGTTGTTGAGGGCTATACTTACGAGGAAATAGCTGATTTAGCAGGCATGCCAAGTGCGCGCAGCATTAGGCGTTGGTCTGAGTCTGAGAACTGGGCTGACATGTGCCCAACATATAATGCCGAAATGGCGTTTAGCCGCCGCATTAATTTGTTAGCCGATAAAGACAATAAAACCGATGCTGAATATAAAGAGCTAGATTTTTGCACGCGCCAATTATGTGCACTAAATAAAAGCAAGCTTGCGCCTGCCCCTAAGCAACGCGCTAACAACGACGACACTGCTGCTGGCAATAGTGGCGGCAGTGGCAAAAAGTCGAAGAAGAAAAAGAAAAATGATTGCTCTGGCATTACGCTTGAAATGCTTGACGAGCTTAAAGACAAACTTCTTTATCCCCACCAAAAACATTGGTTTGAGAACCAAGATCACCGCGCCCGCTTTATTTTAAAGCCCCGCCAAATTGGGGCAACTTTTTACTTTGCGTTTGAAGCGTTTTACGACGCGGTTATTAATGGCCGCAATAAAATATTTATATCGGCGAGTCGTGATCAGGCTGAGGTATTTAAAGCTAATATTGTGGCGCTGGTGCGTGAGCATTTTAATGTTGAGCTGACCGGTTCGCCAATGGTGCTTAATTTGGCGGGCGGCAAAACAGTTAAGCTTATTTTTAAAAGCACTAATGCGCGTACGGCACAGTCGGAAAGTGGCGACCTATATATAGACGAAGTTTTTTGGATTCCAAAATATAAGAGCTTGCGCGGTTTGGCGCAGGCCATGGCAACGCATAAGCATTTACGAATAACCTATTTTAGTACACCGAGCGTTACGAGCCATGAAGCGTATGACCACTGGAACGGAAAGTGGTACCGCAAAACAAAAGCCTGTAACGACCCTGAATTTGCGATTGATGTTAGCCATAAAAGTTTAAAAAATGGCAGGCTTTGCGAAGATGGCATTTGGCGACAAATGCTTACTGTGTACGATGTGGTTACCAGCGGGTTTGACCGCATTGACATTGGCGTGCTTGAAAACGAGTACAGTGTAGATGAGTTTAATAACTTGTTTATGTGTAAGTTTATTGATGATGCGCACAGCGCGTTTAACCTCAAGCAGCTTATGAACTGCGTGGGCGATTCGACCAAGTGGCCTGACTTTGATTTAGATTGCGAACGCCCTTACGGGTTAAAGCCGGTGGTTATTGGTTTTGACCCTGCGCGGTTTGGCGACAAAGCGAGCGTAGCTATTTTAAGTGCGCCAATGAAGCCTGGCGAAAAGTTTTTGCTGCTTGAAGCAATTGATTTAAGCGGTAATGATTTTGAAGCGATGGCAAGCGAAATAAAACTACTTACCGAAAAATACAACGTTGTGCACATTGGCGTTGATACCACTGGTATTGGTTACGGCGTGTGGGAGCTTATTACTAAGTTTTACCCCAACGCTGAGCCGATACATTACAACCCTATTATTAAAAACCGCATGGTTATTAAAGCAATTAACGTTATTCAAAACCGACGCCTTGAGTTTGACCAGGACGCGGTAAACATTGCTAGCTCGTTTATTAATATTCGCCGCAAAGTTGTTGGCGACCAAATTACATATGCTACTAACCGCACGGCCACTACGGGCCATGCCGATATTGCGTGGGCAATTATGCACGGCTTATTATTTGAACCTCTCGACGGTAATGCCCACAGCCGCCAAACATCTGTAGGAATTGCAGCTTAATGAAACCACGATTACAAGTAAGCAACGGCCAAGCGCCTAATTACAACCAACGAACTGCGGTAACTGATGCGTTTAGCTTTGGCGACCCTGAGCCATGTTTAGACAACCGGCTAACTGATTATGTTGGTGTTTTTAGTGATAGCAATGGCATTTATGCGCCGCCCATTAGTTTGCAGGGCTTAATTAAACTGCTGCGCGTTAATGCCCAGCACGGGCCTATTTTGTATTTTAAGCGCAACATGATTTTAAAATGGTATAAGCCGAACGCGCTTTTAAGCCATCAAGCATTAAGTAAATTTGGCTTTGATTTGTTGTGGAGCGGCAACGCTTATTTGCAAATTATTAGAAATTCGTTTGGGCAAATTATTAAACTGCGACACCTGCCCGCACTGACTATGCGCTATACAAGTACGCGCGGTGTGTATGCGCAATTAAGCAACCGCAGCCATGAGCCTATTTATTTTAATGCGGGCGAAATTATACATGTAAAAGAGTACGACCCCGGCCAAGGCATTTACGGTATACCGCAATATTATGGCGGTATTCAGTCGGCATTATTAAATGAAGATGCGACTTTATTTCGCCGCCGGTATTACAAAAACGGTGCGCACATGGGTTTTATATTTTCAATGGCTGATCCTAATTTAAGCGCTGAAGATGAAACGGCATTAAAAGATGCTATACGCGATAGCAAAGGCGTGGGTAACTTTAGAAGTTTGTTTTTTAATTTTCGTAGCAATAAGGCCGATGCTGAAAAAGCGATAAACATTACACCGGTTGGCGATATATCAACTAAAGATGAGTTTGAGCGGATTAAAAAAATTACGCTTAACGATATGCTAAGTATGCACCGCGCGCAAGAAGCGTTAAGCGGCCAGTCGTCTGGTGATAAAAACGGCTTTGGCGACTTAGATAAAATTACCCGTGCCTATTACAACAATGAAGTTGTGCCAATGCAGCAAGATGTTTTAGGTATTAATAATTACTTGCCTGCAGCGCAGCGCATTGAATTTAAAGAGCCTGAATATTCAGACCTTAACCCAACACCCAAGGAAGACGCATGAGCTGGATAGATATAGTTGAATTTATTAAACAGTGGGGGCAGTTGCTTATGTTGAGCTTTTTAGCGGCGGCTATACAAATGTATTTAAGCCGTAAAGTGTTTACGTTTTTTCATTATTTTATGAGTGTGTTAATTGCTGTTTTTGCCGCGTACTTGGCGGCTATGTTTTGCGAGTGGCGGCAATTTGATGAAAGCTTAAAAACGGGTGTTATTGGTGTAACTGCGTATGCGGCCCCGCACATTTTGGAAGGGATCAATAAATTTATTGAAACGTTTAGCAAAGACCCAAAGGGCTTTATTAAATTAATTAGGGGCGGCAAATAATGGGATGGTTTACTTTGTTTAAATTGCTTAAAAATAATTTTAGCTTTGTTTTAATTGCGGCGGCTTTGTTTGTGGCGGGTGTTTTTTATATTCAAACGTTGCATTTAAAAGTTAGCGTTAACGATGCCGCGTTAGCAAATGCATCGCTACTAAGCGAGGTTGATTTGCTAGAGCAAAACAGCGACCAGCTGTTAGCGACGTTAAACAATGAGCAGTTGCAACGCGAGCGGCTTGAAGCTGAGATTGCAAATTCTCAGGCCAGGCTAAACAGTTTTATGCAAAAAACATCGATGCTTGAGCAAATAAGCAAAAGCAAAACCAAACAACTTAACGATATAGCGAGTAATAAAAATGAAACAGATTGCATTAATGCTGATATGCCTGCTGGGGTTATTGGGTTGCACGCTAACCCCTGAGCCTAAAGAGCGGGTTGTTATTCAAACGAGGTATAAGTATTTACTGCTTGATGATTGGATTGTTGCCCCAGTAGCGCACCCAACTTTGCAGGGCGCAAAATGGAAAAGCCTGAGCAGGTTAGCAATTGAATATAACAGCGCGTTAACGCAGTGCAATTCACAACTGCAAGCGGCCAAAAGTGTGGCTGACAGCAAGCTAGAAAAAACAAGCGCTAGTGACTAGCTAGCGCTTTGGCTTTACAAACCACTTAGTTTGCTTTGCCATTCTTCTAAATTAAAAATACTGTTATCTATTCTTTGTGTAACCTCGTATTTATTATCCGTTATTGGATTTAGCACATCATCATAAATGGCAGCCATATAACAATGCTCATTTTCAGTACTGCGCTTGCTTGTGCCTATATGCTCCACTTCTAGCTCAAGTCTTTTAGCTATCCTGCTGCTATGGTCCTCTAGATCATCGTCGGAATACTCGCGGCTCGCCAGTAAATAATTTAACTCTGCCAACAAAACGCACAGTCTTGCTTTTATTAATTCTAATTTCATATCTTGCCTCTTTGAATACCATTCAATTTCTAGCCCTTGCTCGAACTTCCCTGCTGTAACTTCAAGCCGCTTAAGTGCCCTTGTTAAGTTGGGCCCAGGCACGCCATTAAGTGTTGCTGCATTGGTCTTGCTAATACCGCGAACTAAGTAATCGCTAAGCGCCGATTTTATATCTTCACTGGTGCTTTTACCAAACGACAAAAGCACATCTAATCGCTCTTGGCTTTGTGAGCCTTTATATAAATACTTCATAAATTATTTATCGCTTAAGTGATAATTAATTTATTATATTTCAATATTCAGCAAATGCCCACCTATTTGATCTTTATGCTGTCACTTTGTGTCAAACATTGTCACACTTTTGTCATTGCGATCCTTTTAAACCTCCTTTTAGATCCTTTGGTTATAAGGGCCAGCTAAAAATGGCTTGTCACTGGGGTTGTCAATTGAACGCATTTTTTGCACGAAAGCGGAAGGCGAGGAGGAGTGATTTTTTTAGCTTGTTGATTCTCAGGCAATAGTTAAATGGTTATTTGTAACGCACTCAACCACTGTATATAATGACAGTGTGATTTATTAACTATTGGGGTTTATTATGGCGCGGGTTACTTGTCCGAATTGCGAATCTAAAGCTACGATTACATCGCGTGAAACGCAAAGTGCGCACGTAGTAAATTTATATTGCTCTTGCACTAATACTCGCGAGTGCGGGGCAACGTTTCGTATTACCCAATCGTTTGATCACTTCTTAAACCCTCCGGTACAAAGCACACAGCAATTAGCCGCCGCACTTATTAAAAGCCTACCTCGCGAACAACAATTGGAATTGGTTGGGCTATAGTCTTTACTTTATTTCACGCATTAAAAAGCCCGTATTAAACGGGCTTTTTTGTGGGTGGTGTTTTCTAAAAGCCTTCTGGCTGAGCCACCGCTCTAACCGCAGCCATAATGCCTTGCTGCAAATGTGTTTCTGCAATAGAAATCCACCGCTGATCTAACGTGTCACCGCGAGAACGCATAGCCTCAATAACATTTTTCAAGCGCTCACCTTCCGCTTTAATATCATTCATGTCATTAATTTCTTGCTGGTTAAGCTCTCTATAGCCTTTAATTTTTTTGTGCTGGTTTTCCATTTTCTTATCCTTTTTGGTTATTGGCGCTACTTACTGTCGGCGCGAGTTGTATGTTGACTGGTTTTGCTGTGGCGCATTTTGCGGCTGATCATACTGCCCTTGATATTGCGGCGGTGCGTAACCTTGGTTTTGGCTTTGGTGGTTTTGGTTATTATTTGCTTGGCCGTTCTGGCTTTCGCTTTCCCAAAAAATATATAATTTTAACGGGCCTTGTTGATTAATTGGCATTGTGTCTAGCTCAATCTCTACGCTTTCGCTGCCGCCTTGGTTGTTGCTCGGCCATTTAGTAGCGCGGCCTAAAGTGGCGTAACGGTTTTTGGTTTCGTTCCCTTGCTGGTATTTTTCGGCAATACAAGCAACACGGCCTTTGTCGAGTGGTTTGTTATTTTGTGGGTGCATAGTGCGTTTCCTTTTTGGTTAATGTTTTATTTAATGATTTGTACTTAACAACTGAGTGGTACACCCAGTTGCGACGTTTAACGTTTGGTTTCATTGATCACCATAATTCGCTTAATTCTTTTTCTAACTGCATTTGCATTAAGCGCTCTTCTAGCAGTTCGCGCTTTGACTTGCTGCGCTGCTGGTATTGCGGGCGCGGCTCTTGGTTTTCGTGGTGCGGCATTTTGGCCGGTGCGCTTACTGTTTTTGGTGAAACAATTCGCGCCTTTTTAGTGCTTGGTTTTGCTGTTGTTTTTATTTGGCCGGTGCGAAATTTATATTCTTTTCGCTCGCAACCGCAGCCCTGGACATGACCTAAATTATCTTTGCGCACTACGCGAGTGGTGCCGCATACGCATTTACACATAAAATGCTGCGCCCCTCGGTTGCGGCGGTCTTCGTTTAGTACTGTCCAATTATTGAAAACGTCACCTGCTGTTATTTTACCTGTGGCCATGGCTGATCTCCTGAAGCTTACCCTCTATTTTTTTAATGATTTCTTTAAGCTCTTTATCAAAAGTTAGCAGCTCCATTGGGAGCAAATGCTGATCATGAACAAGCGTTACACCTTTAAGATGCTCGCCATTAAAAACAACCCTTCCATCTTTAATCGCGGTAAAAATATCGGTACCGCAAAAAACCCTTTTCTCGAACGCAGTCTCTAGGTTAAACATGGCTATTACTCCCAACCAATAAACGTGGGCGCTTAAATAGCAATGCGGCATTTTGTAACTGGTCAATAGTGACGCTGCGGCCATCAATAGCCGTTACTTTTATGCACTTAATTGGGCTTTCTTTAATTTCGACTGTGTAACGATCGTTGTTACAAATGTTTTTTATGCAGCGCGCTCCATTTGCAGCCGACTCGCCAAATGCGCGAGCCAATAAAACTTCATTGTAAAATAACCCGCTTTCTAACATTTTTTCGGCTGCTGATTGTGTGTTCATAATGTCACCTGCTGTTTTGGTTGTGGTCTATTGCTTACTGCAAAAACATCGGCGTTATGTTCTTGCTGATAGCCGGTGCAAATTTCGGTGGCAAATACGCTTTTATCTGTTTTACCGCATTGGCCGTATTGGGTTTTAGGCGCGGGCTTATCGAATTTTGTAACAAACGGGCTGTGCTGATCCTCTGCATACCCCTTTGGGCAAAACGCCTGGCAACTAATACATGCCTTTGGCATGAGTACTTTTGAAATTTGAATAGTCATTTTCTCTCCTACGCCATTAAATCCAGTGACCACCAATCGTTGTCACTGATTGCTGATGCACTGCCTTGTTTAACTAAATTAACTAGGTCCCAATCGCCAATAGTGATCAGGCCGCGTTCGTTGGTGGTGGTATTAAGTGATTTACGCCCATCGAGCTGCGCGTATTTATAAGCAAGCTCTACAAATTCGCGTGCTTGTTGCCAATGCGCGTCGGTTATGTGCCAGCTAGCTGATTTTTGCGCGAGTGTTTGCGCTCGGTATTCAATATCGAGCTGCTTGTTTTGCTTAAGCTGGGCGCTTTCGTCTAATGTATGTAACTGGCCATCGCGAATTTGATAAATTAGCCCGTTTCTACTGATCCTTTTCCCGCTATTTAGATCACTTACCAGATCATCAAGGTCGGTTTTTGATAAACCCACGGCATCAAGTAACAACTCAGCTCTAGAGCCTGCGGCGATAGGCGTACAGTTATTACCACTAGTCCAAGATAGGTCGGCTGCGCCGACGTTGGTGCTGCCCTTGGCACTGAGTTTTTCGGCTGTGCCCTTGAGTTGTCTTGTCCATTCGATAAGGCGCGTTTTTAAGCTGGTGTCGGCAATTACGTTATGCACTTTTTCAAGCGTGCGCTTAAGCACGGCTTTGTAGTCGGTGTTAGTAAGCACGCCCTTAATGCGGCGCACTACTTCGGCGTAGTCGTTGCCTTGCGGGGTTAGCTCATACATTGATTTAAAGTTAGCAGCGCGGCCAATACACATACCGCCTTGTAATTTTACGTAGTCTTTCCAATTGGCAGTGTCGGCAGCGTGGCGAATAGGCTCTATTACGTCGTCACTTATTGCAGTGCGCATGCGTCTAAGCTCGCGGTAAACGGTAACGCTTGGCGAACCCTGAAATTGAAACTGGCGAATATTCCACGTACTAGCCCAGGCTAAAACGGGGTTAGCTTGCTCTTGCAGGTTTTCGCCTGTTTCAGCATCTTCATGATCGCCTAGCATGTAACCATCAATATTTTTACTGATGTATTTAGCAATGTAGCTGGCCGCACTGCCTTTGCTTTTATCCATTGTTATGGCGTCAAAGCGTGGGCTAAATGTGCGATAAAACTTACTAGGCGCTTTGGCTTTTTTGCCTTGGCTTTTTTTAAGGCCCCACTCGCGGCGCTTTTGTTTGTAGGTTTTAAACAGCTCGCTTTTTTTAGTGCCTGCGCGATAGCTAACGCACTTTTCAACAGTTTTAACGTGTACGCCATGGGTGTTTATATCTACCCATTCGGTAACTACTTTGGCGCGAGTTGCTACTGGGCCGTAGTAATCGTAAAGCTCTGTTTTGTCTTCTTGAATAAAGTACCAACGCAAAATAGCGTTTACTTCTTGCAGTTTGTTTTTTGGCATAAATAACATCATGTGCCAATGCGGGCACCCGTCAGCATGTGGCTCTACAACACGCACGCCAAAATACTTAAGGCCACGGCGGTTTAATTTAGAGCGAGCACGCGCCCATGTTTGGGTTAAATAATTTTGCGCGTCTTTTGGGGTTTCGCCATTCCATTTGCTTGAATTAGCATGAAAACGCGACGGGCACGTAATAGTGTAAAACACACCTACATAACCCATTTCGTCGGCTAGCTCTTCGGTTTCGCGTATGCGTAGCATTAATTCGTTACGGCGGTTGGCTGGGTTTGCCATGCCGCTTTTAACCGCTTCAATTAAACTTATTACGTCGCCATCGCTGCTTTGCAATTCCATCATTTCTAAAAACTGGCGGCCGCTGGCTTGGGCAAAGTTAAACTCACGCTGCGCTTGTTTTGACGAATACGGGCTAATGCCTTTACGTTTAAACTTTTTGCTTTTTTTATCGTGGTATAGGTCTTTTCCTACTTGGCCGGTTGCAATTTCTAGCAATTCTAAAAACTGGCGGCGTAGGGTTTTTAATTGGCGTGCCCACCACTTATCGCACTGCATTTTAAGCAGTGCAATTTCGTAGCATTCGGTTGGTAAGCTTTCTTCGCGCATAGCGTAAAAGGGCACGTTAGCACCCACGGCTTTAGCGTGATCAGCTATTGCATCGTAGGTTAACGATACTATTTTTTCATAGGGTAGGTGCTGGTGTTCTTCGCTTACATCAAGCGCAATTTGCAGGCATTCAATAGCCAGCGTATTTGCATGCTTTTTGGTTTTTTCAATACTGCTTAAAATATGCCATGGCAATGGCATATTTTGAGTAATGCTAAACAACACGCCAAAGCGTGGCTTTAAACGACCAATACCGCGGCGCAACCATGTATTAGCGCGGTATTCGCTACCCGCTTTTTTTTGGTTGTAACGGTCAATATATTTGCGGGCCATTCTGCTTTGCAGCGGAACGGGCACAGCCTGCAGGCCGCGCGCTAAAAAGTTACGATTATCAATATCGCTAATAGACGTAATTAAGCCCTCGGCTACACTAGATAGTCTAAGGGCTTTTAGGTCAATTGGTTGCGGGTTAGCCACAGCGTTACAGCTCTATTTCCATTGGCTCACCGCCAATTTGTACTGCACTTAACGCAATGCTCATTTGGCTGTAAACGCTTTCAAAATTAACGTCGTCGTCAGCAATCATTTTTACGATAGGTAGCAAGTCGGTTAGCGTGTCTTCGCACTGCATTAGCATGCCAATAGTGCTGCGTTTGTTTAAATTGCGAATTGCAAAGTTAACTTGCTCAATTGCGTGGCAAACAATATTAAGTAGTAATTGCTTATTTTTAGGCATAACTTGGTCTTTGATAGCGTTCATTTTTTAGTGTCCTTGGGGGTTAAAATGGAATGTCGTTTAAAAATTCGGTTAGGTCTTGCTCGTCAGGGCTTACTGGATCGATGTTGTGGTATGCATCTAAAAGCCTTACATCGTTATCAAGTTGTATATCAAACTCAGCCATTGAATATGCGTACCAGCTATTTGAGCTAAAACGGCCAAGCGCTTCTATGCGCTTTGCAATTTGGGGTGCGTAGGCATTTAAATCGCATAATGCATTTACCGCTTTTTGAAAATCACACTTTGCTATATCTCGCGCTTTTCTGTGTGCGTTGTAATAGCCAAGTGCGGCCTTTGCTTTTGGGTGTAGTTTCATTTTTAGCAGTTCCCAGCGTTAAATTACAAAAAGTTCAGGCGCTAACTCATGGCCTTTGCAAAATACAAAGTGAGCGTATTCGGTTGAATCGGTTTTACTTGGTTTTGCTGGGTCAAAGCCCGGGCGTTTGCTATGCACATACACCGCCGCTAATGGTAATTTTTGCCACATAGGTTTGCGCTTTTGGCTACCCAACCAATTAAGGCGTTGCAGCATGATCACTAAACCACTCTCTTTAACCATTTCGAGCGCATGTTCGGTAAACTCTTGCGCCACGTTAAAGGGCGGGTTGGTGATGATCATGTCGTATGGTTTTTTTAAACTCTTTACCTGCAAAAAATCACAGTTAATTACGCTAGCGCGTGAATCAGCACGAATATCCCAGCTATCAACTGTAAAGCCTTCTTTTTCTAGCACTGTTGGGTAGCTCATTTCGTACTTGTCACAACCGCCTGCGCTTGGGTCTAGCACTCTTGGGCTTTCATCTGGTGAGCAAACCAACATATTATTTTCAGCAAACGCTGCTAAAAAATCTTCAATTAACCAATGTGGTGTTATGTAGTAGTCGTCTGCATTGCGTACCGTTCCGCGATTTACTGAACTCATGATCAACCCTTAGTAATTGTTAAATGTGAGTAGTTGGTATTGGCTTCAACGCGCGGTGCATGTTGCACAAACTTAGCGGGGGCCATGGCGTTAGCGTCGGTAAATGCTTTTACTAATTGCTCCATTTGCAAAATAGCCTTGTGTATTTTTAAGCGGGTATCTGCATTAAAATTAGCAAAGCCGCTTTCTAAATGGTGGCGCTTTAGGCCTGCCGCAAAACATACTAATGTGCGCTCTTGCTCGCTTAGCACTTTGGTATACACGTATTCTGGCGTGTGGCGCTCGCTGCCCATTAATGCTTTTATTTCAGCTAGCCCTTTTGGTATGTGGCGGCCAGTTACTGCTTTTAATGGCGCTTTGTTTGGGTAGTTAATAGCTGTGTTTGCCATAATTAATTAACTCCTTGCTGGCTGCGTGTTGCTGCATTTAGGTAATTAGTTGCTTGTGTTTTTAACCAATACACGGCTTTTTGTATTGTTTGGTACTCGTCGCCATTGCAATAAACTGGCAAGTCAAAATCACCAACACGCGCTTGAAGCGCTGGGTCAAAACCAAACACCGCTTTGCGGGTAGTAATCTTGCAGCTCAACAAGTAGCGGCATTGCTCTGCTAATGTTTTAAAGCTGCTTAACGTTTCACGACTAAATACTTGGTATGTGCTCATTGCCCTGCTCCTAGTTATTAACTTGTTTATTGCCGTAAATTTCCTGAAACTTCTCACTGCCTAACCGCATAAACTCTTCAATATCTGCTTCAAGCCATACAACACGGCCGCTCGATATTTTATGTGTTTTAGGAAACTGCCCTTTATCCATCAACCGATATAACGACGTGCGGTGCATGCCGCACTTTTGTGCCACATCGGCTGGGCGTAAATAGCGGTCATTAATTGTTACTACCTCGCCGCGTACATTGCGGCGGTAATGATCTGCTGCGATTAACTGGCTCATGCTGCACTCTCCTTGTCGGCTTTTACGTGGTCGGCTAGTAACTCATCTACTGTTACTTGGCCGTTTGTTAGTTCTGAAATACGGGTAATGTATTTCGCTGGGGCTTGGCAATGGCGATTAAGCCAGTACCAGATAATGTTTTGTTTTGTGTTTAATAACTTGGCGGCTTTTGTCTGACCACCAATTATTTCTATCGCTCTTTCTACGGCGCTCATATTTCCTCCAAGCTCTATTTATCAAGTAAACCGATAATAGACATCAGTTAAACCGATGTCAATATCGATTTAACTGATTAGACAAAATAATATAAAAAGCAGATAATCAGCTTTTATCACTTTAAGCGATTTTTACATTAGGAATTTACAAATGGATTTAGGTAAAAGAGTAGAAAAAAAACGTGTTCAGTTAGGGATGACGCAAGCGCAATTAGGTCTAATGGCAGGCTTAGCACAAAACTCTATTCACAATATTGAATCTGGAGAAACAAAACGCCCTCGTAAAATAGACGCCCTCGCGGAAGCCCTAAACTGCACTCCAGAATACTTACTGTTTGGTATTGGTGAAACTCAAGACGGTGAAAAGAGTATCAACAGCAATGTTTCATTAGGGCCTACGCTTAAAGCAGCGGTGCCATTAATCAGTTGGGTGCAAGCGGGGGCATGGTCTGAAATAAGTGAAATAAAAGAATATGATGCAGACCGTTATTTATGCCCTGTAAAATGCAGCGACCTAACATTTGCGCTAAAAGTGCATGGCGTGAGCATGGAGCCTAAATTTTACGAGGGTGATTTGATATTTGTAGACCCTGAGGCAGAGTGTATTCACGGTTCCTACGTAGTAGCCCGCCTAGACGACGACAACCACGCCACATTTAAGCAGCTCATTATTGAAAGTGGCCACAAGTTTTTAAAAGCCGCTAACCCTAACTGGCCTGAGCAACTCACACCAATAAACGGCAATTGTACGTTGGTGGGTAAAATAATATTTGCTGGTAAGTCGTTTTAGTTTACTAAATTGCAGGCACAAAAAAGCCCGCGCTGGGCGGACTTTATTAACTGCTTATATAAAAATATTCACAACGCCTATTGGCACGGCTAGCACAACACCAATCAGTGCCACGCTTATTACTAGGCAACCTGTTGCCTGTGGGTTATTTGCCAGTCGGTTATTTGTTACCTCCGCAGCGGGTTTTGCAATCGACCTTAAAAATTTGGCAAACTCTTTTTTACTCGCAGTTTCCTCACCGTTTACACCAATAACGGTTATATCACCAGCTATACGGTCTATTCTAAATGTTCTTTCATCATTGGCCTTATGGCAATAGCCAGTAAACATTAGGTCGCCATCATCGTCTAGCTCTTGTACGTCAACAAGCCTTAGTGACTTATTGCCTTGCCCATCTGCGTAACTAAATCGAGCTTGAAACTCTCTAGCTATAACCTTTGGTTCGCCTTCATCAATACAATCGTAATCATCGTAAGCCATGGTAGTTCCCTCTTATTATATTTACCTTACAGGTTAAGTTTTCGTTCAGGTTTTAACAACCTGTGTATTTATACAGCTAATGCTATACTGCGGTGAAATAAGCGAATTAGTAGGCAGGTTTAACGTGAGTAAACAACATAATTATTTAGCGGTACACGCTGATCATGCGGCACAGTTTTTAAATAAAATAACCAACGAGGCCAATTGCCCAGTGTGCAAAGCAGGCGAGCTTAAGTTTTTAGGCAATGAAAACAATTTAATTGGTGTGTCTGAACTCCCCATAGACTGCCTTACTTCAAGCTATAAAATCGCCACCGTTAACGTGCCTGTTTTTACGCTTATATGCTCTGATTGCTTTATTCACCAAACCGTAAACGCCACGTTCTTTTTAAATGCATTAGATAATAAAACAAATTAACAGGCATTAAAAAGCCCGTGCTAAACGGGCTCGTAATCATCTTGTATTTTCATATATTTATTCACCTAGTTAACTAAGTTCTATAATAGCGGGTAAGCATGGATTTATACAGCTGAGCCTTTACTTTGCCATTAAAATGAACCTTTCCCACACTTCTATACTTTGGCGTTTTTCTTTCATGTAGTCGTATCTATCGTAGTGCACGCTTGATACATCAAACTTGTTGTGTTGCTGGAGTATGTCTCGGTTTATTTTATCTATGCCCGCTTTGCCCATGAGTGTTTTACATGTACGCCTTAAGTCGCGGGGATTAAATGGCGGCACTTCATTTTTTTCACACCACCTTAATATTGCCATTCTTATAGTTGATACGTGAGCGGTTGCTGTTGGGTTGTCGCGATGCGGGAACATTTGCCCTGCTTTACCAGCTTGTTGCATTAACTCTTTGATGATTGGTATTGCGGTTTCGCATAATGGCACTATGTGATCACCCCGCTGTTGTACTTTTATTCTGCTTGCTGGAATGGTGAATGTTTTGCTTTCTAAATCAAAGTCACTTACGTAAGAGCCGTAAACCTCGTTTACCCGTTGGCCACCAAGTAATAATGCCAGTTTTATGTATTGGTGGGTGTAATAAGGCAGGTCTTCTGCGTGCCATACTTTTTTTATTTCGTCTTCATTTAGCCAGCGCTCGCCTTTATTTTTTGGTGTTTCAAAATTTATGTCTCTTATAAAGTTGCTTTTAATGTCGTAAAGGCTGGGCTTTTTGTATTGCTCTGGCGAGTTATCAAAATCGATTGCGTATTTTAATATGCTCATTAGTACGCTGCGAACTAGGCGTGCTTGCTCTTTTGCCCCGCGGTTATAAACACGATAAATAATGTCGCGGGCCATATCTATTGTGAACTCGTCGGGCATTAAATCTGGTGTTATAAACGGGGTGAGGTTTCGCTTTATTAGTTTTTCTGTTCGGTCGATGGTTGATGCTGCCCAGCGAGTGCTTATGTATACGTTAAAATCATCAAGCATTTGATGCATTGTTTTTTTAGCTGCCGATTCAAACTTGGTTTTTTGATTTTGTAAGCGGTGCTCTTGGGGGTCAATATTGTCGCTTAGCAATGCTGATATTTTTGCATGCTTACTACGTGCTTTTTTCAGATCAACAATTGGGTAGTTGCCAAGGCCTATTACTTTACGCTTGCCGTTTATATGATATTGAACGCGAAACGTTTTAGCGCCCGATTCGCTGACTCTTATTTGTAAGCGCCCTTCGCCATAATTGCCCGACTCGGTTAATACGTAGCGTTTTTCTTTTGCTTTAAGTGCTTTTATTGATTTGTCTGTAAAGTTCATCTTTGCTCGTTTAAAACTGTGACCACAACACGGGTCACAGTTTTGGTATCAGTTTAGCTTAAGATAACAATAACAGAATAAGACAGAATAAACAGCTTTAGCCTTTGTATTCCTTATACTTACGGGGCCTTGCTACAGGTTGATACAGCATGAATGCTAGAAAACGGACATGCCAAGAAGTTCACACATAAAATAAATTAACCTTTAAAATCAGATGATCAACTGCAAAAGTAATAACTTGATATAGAACGAAAAAGTAAATTCAAAAACAAAGCTATATTCTGTATTGTTGAACATATGCCATATCAAGGCAAGTAACAATTTTGTTCTAGCCTTCGACTTAAGTTGGTAGCAATAAAAGTCAGCAGTAATCTAATTATTGGGCTTGATAATTACAGCTTCTAACGCTACTCTTACAGAGGTGGTCTGACCTCTATTAAGGATTAAATACATGACACTCTTATTTATACTTGGGTTACTCATATTACTGAGTATTGCAAGTTACCAACGTGCAAGCTGGAACACCTGTTTAGGTATTACTATTGCTACTTTACTTGTCGGTACCTTTGCAGGTGCTTTTGGCGCTATTAGCTGGTTAGTTTTCTTGCTAATTGCGGTGCCATTATCTGTAACCGGTATTCGTAAACAATATATTATTAAACCCATTTTTACTGCGTTTAAAAAAGTGACGCCAACCATGTCTGAAACTGAAAAGTCAGCCATTGATGCCGGTACTACGTGGTGGGAAGCGGATCTTTTTTGTGGTCGCCCTGATTGGGAAAAGCTGCACCAATATCCTATTCCAAAACTGACTATCGAAGAGCAAGCCTTTATCGACAATCAAGTTGAAGAAGTATGTGGCATGCTTGATGATTGGGAAGCCACTCACGAGCTAACTGATTTACCAGAAGATGTATGGCAATACCTAAAAGATAATAAATTCTTTGCCATGATCATCAAAAAAGAATTCGGCGGCTTACAGTTTTCAGCATTTGCACAATCGTGTGTGCTCCAAAAGCTAACCAGTAAATCTACGTTACTTTCATCAATTGTTGGTGTTCCTAACTCATTAGGTCCGGGTGAATTACTACAACATTATGGTACGACTAAGCAAAAAGATCATTACTTACCGCGTTTAGCCAGCGGTGCTGAAATTCCTTGCTTTGCCCTAACCTCACCAGAAGCAGGCTCTGACGCCAGCGCTATTCCTGATTATGGCGTAGTATGTAAAGGGCAATGGGAAGGTGAAGAAGTTGTCGGTATTAGCCTAACGTGGAATAAGCGCTATATTACTCTTGCACCTGTTGCGACCGTACTGGGTCTTGCATTTAAAATGCAAGATCCAGATGGTTTATTAGGCGACAAAAAAGAGCTCGGTATTACCTGTGCGCTGATCCCGACAGATATGCCGGGGGTTGAAATTGGTCGTCGTCACTTTCCACTAAATGTACCATTTCAAAATGGGCCTACTCGTGGCCAAGATATATTCGTACCGCTTGATTACATCATTGGTGGACCAGAAATGGCCGGGCAAGGCTGGCGCATGCTGGTTGAATGTTTATCGGTTGGTCGTGCAATCACATTACCTTCAAACTCTGTAGGTGGCATTAAAACAATAGCCCTTGCTAGTGGTTCTTACAGCCGTATTCGTCGGCAATTTCGTTTACCTATTGGTCAAATGGAAGGTGTTGAAGAGTCACTTGCTAAACTTGCCGGTTACGCTTATAGCTCAGACGCCGCAGTGAGCATGTCTACCGGAGCGGTCGATTTAGGCGAAAAGCCGTCTGTTGTTTCAGCGATTATTAAATACCATTTAACCGAGCAAATGCGTGACTCAACCATCCATGCTATGGATATTCACGGTGGTAAAGGCATCATGCTTGGGCCAAATAACTACTTAGGTCGTGGTTATCAAGGTGCGCCGATTGCCATTACCGTTGAGGGCGCAAATATCTTGACCCGTAACATGATTATTTACGGTCAAGGGGCTATACGCTGTCATCCGTTTGTTTTAACAGAATTAAATGCATGCTCAATTGAAGACCGCGATGAAGCTCTCGCCGTATTTGACAAAGCATTAATGGGCCACATTGGTTTTACAATTTCAAACCTTGTACGTACTAAATGGCTTTCCTTTACGGGGGCACGCTTTGCCGGCACACCTTATAAAGACGAAACGGCAGAGTTTTACCGTATTGCATCACGCTTTAGTGCATCCCTTGCGTTAATGTCTGATATCAGTATGGCCGTATTTGGCGGCTCTTTAAAACGTAAAGAGCGTATCTCTGCTCGTTTAGGTGATTTACTGAGTTACTTATATCTGGTATCAGCTACGCTTAAACGTTATAACGATGAAGGCCGTAAAAAAGAAGATTTAGCACTCGTTCAATGGAGTTGCCAAGATCACCTTTACCACTGCCAACGTGCCCTTGCGGATTTAATTAATAATATGCCGTCAGCGCCACTGCGTACTGTACTAAAAATTATGTTATTTCCGTTTGGTCGTCCAGTGAGAAAACCAACGGACAAACTTGAGCATAAGCTAGCACGTATTCTACAAGTACCTAGCGAAACGCGTAACCGTTTAGCAAGCTATGTATACTTAACCAATGAGCCGCTTAACTTGGTCGGCCGTCAAGAGCAAACGCTTAAAGACGTACTTGAAGTTGAGCCATTATTTGACAAAGTATGCCGTGAAAAAGGTAAAAAACTACCTTTCTTCCAGCTGGATAAAGTGGCGCAAATGGGCCTAGAAGCGGGTATTTTAACGCAAGCCGAAGCTGATAAATTAGCTGCTGTTGAAAAAGCACGTTTAGATACTATTAACGTGGATGACTTTGATCCAGCTGACTTACTTGCAGGTAATGCGGCACGAAAAAGTGCTGCCGATAAAAGCTCTGATGCTGCTTGATCACTTATAATTTAAGTCATTAAAGCAAGTAATAAACCTGTTATAACCATCCAAACCAGCGCATAATGCGCTGGTTTTTTTTGTGCTATATATAATTGTAAAGCGCACCAAACAACACTCAAACTCAGTAATAGCCACTGTATTTTAGCTACAAACATCAGATAGCTGAGCATAGTTATCAAAAAGAACAAACAACTTGGTATAAATTGGCTAATAAAAAAAAGCCGCTGTTGGTTATTTAGTTGAAAAAACAAAGCATGTTTATCTCGTAACTTGCCACAATCAAATTGCAGTGAGCTGGTAAATAACACCATAAAAGCAACCGCTACAACGCTAAATATAGCGGCTAAATCTGTACGCTCATTGAGTAAAGTAGTAACGGCCATAAACACACTTAACAATAAAGCCACCCGCCACACTATAATCCAACTGTGTTGAAGAAAGAAACTTAGCCAAAAAGTAAATAATGAATTAACTGATAACCGGTCACTTAGCGAAATTGCTGGCAGTAATATGCTCAACACAAATAATATAATAAAGCCACAATGGTACACTAACGGCGTTATATCAATGGGCAACAAAACTAATACTGATGTGAATAATAAGCCATATATCAATGCCGTAGGCTTGTACAAACACAGCACACCTAAGCCAAGCTGCAGTAACATAAACAGTAAAAAGTGAGGGACTCGTAGCCATTGTGACACGGTTAAATCCAGAGCAATAACTGCACTTGCTAACAACCAACCATTACTTAAAAGTAATAGTTTTATATCCATTAACCTAAGCCAGTTTGACCTTACAATAGTGCGTTGAAAAAGCCGCTGTTGGCTATTTTTAATAGCTGATCCCATCGTGCCAAGCATTACGCTTTGCAGTAGTAGATACAGCCAAGCCATTTGCGCACCATACTGCGGTGCATCACTGCTATCGATAATTTTTCCTAGTCCTAAAAATAACAGTAAAATCATACCAAGCATGGCAGAGCCAAGTACCACTAGAAATAACAAGCCAAAGTTTTTGAGCTGCAACAATAATTGCGTAAGTTCAGCTTTGTAAGCTTGGTACCGATAATCCATAAAAGAGCGATATTGCCCAATTGATTGTTTTAAATTTGCAATCATAAAGGCATACACTCAAAGCCATGCTCAATAAATGGCGCTGGTTCATGGCAGGTGATGATTATTTGCCCTTCAGGCTTATCAATTAAATGCTCATCGAGTAAATTTAGTAGAAAGTGAATACTGGTTTGATCAAGGGCTGCGCTGGGTTCATCTAATAGTAAATACGGTGCATCACGCATAAGCGCTAAAATTAACTGGCATTTCTTTTGACTACCTGACGACAGCGCATCAAACCGAGTATTTAAAAAATCATTAAAATTAAACCCATCTATTATTGCTGCTGGCCAACGACAACCAAGCGTATTCGCGGATAAGTTAATAATTTGCTTTGCCGTAAGAAAGTCGGGTAAAGCAATGCAGTCTGAGGCTATAGCAACTTGCTTATGTGGTTCGGTTAATGCGTCTGCAGAAAACAAAACCTGTCCACTTTGCCGTATTTCAAGCTCTGCTAAGATCATTAATAAGGTTGTTTTCCCTTGGCCATTAGGCGCTTCAATACATAGCTTAGGTGCTAAAAATTGCACGCTATAATCACTGTACAACACGTTTTCAGCAAACTGTTTATGCAACCCAATGACTTCTATCATAAATACTCCCTTTTTCAATAAGTGATTATTATAACGAATACTTATCTAAAAACGATACACGCTTTGTAACACTTTATTATGCTACCAATAAGCTAAAAACTTGCGTTTAAAAAACGTTCGGTTAACACTGGTATAACAATAATCCAAGGAATGTATCTATGAAAAAAGCCCTCAAACTTGCCTGTATCACTTGTGCAGTATCTATTGCATTAGCTGGCTGCAGTCAATCTAATAACTCCGCCTCTACCCCTGTGGTTGCTGAGCAAACACAGCAAGTCAAAACATATAATGCAAAAACCTTTTTGATACAACATCTATTATGGGCAGTAGCTTTTCTCCCTCTGGCGATAAGGTACTTGTCAGTAGTGATGAAAGCGGTATTTACAGCTTATATGAGGTCGATGTTAAAACAGGCAGCAAAACGCGCTTAACCAATTTTGAAGACAGCACCTACCCCGTAAGCTATTTTCCTAATGATGAGCGCGTATTATTTAGCAAAGACTCAGGCGGTAACGAACGATACCATGTTTACGTGCGCGAAACTGATGGCACCATCAAAGACTTAACCCCTGGCGATGAAACGCGTGCAAGCTTTGCAGGCTTTACTAAAGACGGTAGCCAATTTTTTATTACCAGTAATCAGCGTGATGCCAAGTTTATGGACTTATACCGAGTCGATAGTCAAACGTATCAAGTCACGCCTATATATCAAAACACGCTTGGTTTAGATGTAGGTGCTATTAGCCCTGATGGACGTTACATTGCCCTATCTAAAAACAATACCAATAAAGACAGCGATACCTTCATCCTAGATACTTTAAAAAAAACACTCAAACCGCAATTAATTTCTAAACATGATACACCGGCTCAATATACGCCTGTTACCTTCTCTGTAGACAGTAAATATTTATACTACTCTACAGATGCTAAAGGAGAGTTTTCACAGGTATGGCGTTATGAATTAGCCACAGGCGAACATAGTCCAGCTTTAAAGGATGATTGGGATGTCAGCTTTATGTATTTCTCTAATTCTGGCCGCTATCAAGTTAGTGGTGTTAATGCTGATGCCAGCACCAAAGTAACCGTCAAAGATACCAATACCGGTAAAGAAATCGCTATGCCTAAATTGCCAGCTGGGAATCTACGCAGTGTGAATTTCTCACGCGATGAGAAAACCATGGCGTTTTACTTAAACTCAGACACCTCACCAAGTAATTTATTTGTCTGGCAAGTTGGTAGTGATGAAGCCAAACAACTCACAAACACATTAAGTGATGATATCGATCAGAACGACTTAGTACAGAGCACAATCGTGCGCTTTAAAAGTTTTGATGGTTTAGACATACCAGGCGTTTTGTATAAACCAAAACAGGCCAGCAGCAATAATAAAGTACCTGCGCTTATATGGGTGCATGGTGGCCCAGGCGGGCAAAGTCGCACCGGTTACAGTGCAATGCAGCAACATTTAGTTAATCATGGCTATGCCATTTTTGCCGTTAATAACCGCGGCAGCTCAGGGTATGGTAAAACATTTTTCCATTTAGATGATAAAAAGCATGGCACTGATGATTTACAAGATATTGTCTACGGTAAAAAACACTTACAAAGCTTAGATTGGGTCGATGCAGATAAAATTGGCATCATGGGTGGAAGCTACGGCGGTTTTATGACCGCAGCAGCGCTTGCCTTTGAGCCAGAAGAGTTCAAAGTAGGCATCAATATTTTTGGCGTGACCAACTGGGTAAGAACACTGAACTCTATTCCACCATGGTGGGAAAGCTTTAAAAAAGCACTGTATGATGAAATGGGCGATCCGGCCACAGACGGAGAACGTCACCGTGCTATTTCCCCACTGTTTCATGCCGATAACATCACTAAACCTCTAATGGTAATTCAAGGTGCTAACGATCCGCGAGTTCTCCAAGTAGAAAGTGACGAGCTAGTCGCGGCAGTTAAAGCCAACGGCGTACCAGTAGAGTATGTATTATTTGACGATGAAGGCCATGGTTTTACTAAAAAAGAAAACCGCATTAGCGCCTCAAATGCCTATTTAAACTTTTTAGATACTTACTTAAAATAACGCCCGTAAGGCTAATAAATAACTAAGCTTTATAATCTATAGCCCGCCAAGTGAGGGCTATTTTTAATAGTTAAAACTGAGCTACGGTTGCCTTAGTACATTTTCGTTAATTACACCTTTATTAACCAGTTGCCCTAAAATAGCCGCTGTTTTCTCACGACATACATCCCTTAACTTCCTCACAGCAGGCGTAATACTTTGCCTGCTTGGGCATATGAGCCATAACTCACCCATTACATGTGGGTATTGTTGCATCACAGACACGACTCTATCATTTAAAATATCATCAGCAATATCAAGCGCTGATTTCACGGCGAGCCCCTTTGCGTTAACACACCAACGTCTAACTAGATCACCGTCGTTTGCCGCGCGACGTCCATTCATTTTTACTTTTATCACGCCATCGGCACTTTCAAACTCCCACACGTTATTAATAATATCTTGCAACTGATAAAATAAACCTTGATGACTTAGCAGTTCATTTGGATGCTGGGGTTCACTGTAACTTTTTAAATAATCGGGGCTTGCACATAATAGTCGCGGTACGTTACATATTTTAAAACCATATAGACTATTATCTTTTGGTGAGCCGTAGCGTAAAGCTAGGTCGACCGAGTCGCGATAAAAATCAATATTGCTATCGCTAATATGCGCCCTTAAACTGACTTTTTGATAACTTTCCATTATTTCATCCAGCCAAGGAACTATTAAATTACGGCCTAAATCTGAAGATAGCGCAACCCGTAACTCTCCTTCTATTTCGTCATGTTCACCTTTTAAGTTTCTCCGAGCTTCCTCAAGCACTGCAATGGCTTGTTCGCACTGCGGTAAATAACGCTCACCTGCGGAAGATAACCTTAAATGCCGAGTTGTTCTTATAAACAGCTCTGTTCCAAGCACAGCTTCTACCCTTTTAATTGCTGCGCTGGCCGTAGCTGTTCGCATATCAAGTTTTGCTGCCGCTTGGGTAATACTTCTAAACTCAGCTACTTTTAAAATCAACTTTAAGTCGTCAATCTGCATATTATCTATTTATTTTTGATAATGATTCAATGATTATGCTGTTTATTTAAAACTTAGCAAGGCGTATTCTCTGATCAACTTATAATGAATGAGAAAGTTTATGAACCACCCTATTATTAGCGACCTTGAAAAGCGTTACACAGCAAAAAAATACGATACCAACAAGCGCGTATCACCTGATGATATGGCAGTTATTTATGAAGCAATGCGGCTTTCACCTTCATCTATCAACTCTCAACCCTGGAAGTTCATTGTTATTGAGTCAGATGCTGCTAAAGCACGTATGCACGATACCTTTGCTGATAAGTTTCAGTTTAATCAGCCGCATATAAAAGCAGCCTCACATATTATTTTATTTGCCTACAACCCGAAATATACTCGCGACGATTATGCAAAAATCATCGACGCCGATATACAAAACGGCCGTACCCTTAAAGAAAAACGTGAGCAGGCATTTGGCGCTTATGTATTTGTTGATTTAAATACCGATGAACAAGGCAATAATGCGTCTTGGACGAAGGCGCAGGCTTATCTTGCACTTGGTAACACACTTCACACGGCAGCGCGTCTAGGAATTGATTCAACCCCAATGGAAGGCATAGATGCTGAACTTATTGGTAAAACATTTTCAAAAGAGCTCGATGGATATATTTGTGATGTTGCACTTGTGCTTGGTTACCATTCATCAGAGGAGGATTATAACGCGGGTTTACCTAAATCACGCTTAGCAGCAGAGCAAGTGATACAGGTTTTATAAACGTAAAGAAATTACCTTGGTTAATTCCGAAATAAATAAAAATGACTCATTAACTATGAGCCATTTTTATTTGATCACAACTATGAAAGCTGTGTATTTATAGAAGCTTCAAGTACTTTACCTTCATTGATCCCTGCGGTAATGGTACACATAGCCCCATTAATAAGATTCAAATTAGGCGGTATATGACCAATATCAGCATCTATGATCACTGGGAATAAAAAGTCCCCGAGTGCAACTTCTAAAGCATGTTTATAATCAAAGACTTGTGTATGGCCTTTAACAACTTCGCTTCGACCAATAATGATGCCGTTAATGTCGTCAAAAATTCCCGCTAATTTTAACGATAACAAAAACCGTGCGACAGTGGTTGGAGTAAGCTCTGAATTTTCAAGGTAAAGAATGAGCCCTTCTGGAGCGCGGTGCTTTTTAAATTCATGTAATGATAAAAACGGTGAATCAAGTAATAAGCCAACCGTATCAAGACAGCCACCAAATAACCGTCCAGACATTTCGATAGTACGTTCATCCAGGTGATTTAAACACTGCCACTGAGTAGGTTCGGTATAATCAAATAATGCATCTGGGCTTTGTACGTAGTCGGGTTTTTCTTTTTGAAAGTGAGTTGAAGGAGCCTGTTCAAACTCGTTACCCACCTCATATGTGAGCGTTTCAAAAATTTGTAAACAATAAGGATTTTTTTCATCCGGGTGTAATTGCATTAGGTTGGCACTGTGTAATGTTGCCCAACCACATTTTGCTGTTAGTGCACAGGAAATGGTACTTACATCTGAAAAACCAACTAACCATTTAGGCTTGGCTTCACTGATAGCATCAAAATCAAGTAACGGCAGTATTTCCATTGCCAACTCACCACCAAATGGCGGCATTATTGCGTCAATTTCATCATCGAGTAAAAACTGCATTAGTTGCTGGGCATGATATTTTGCGGCAATATCATCATCTGATTTACTTTGCCTTAAAAATTCGCCCTCAGTAACTTCATATCCGCGTAGCTTTAAGCCATTAATAACAATATCTAAGCGTGGGTGATATTTAGTTTTAATGCCTGATGACAACGAGCATACAGCAATTTTAGAGCCGACCTTTAAAGGCGCTGGATAAATAATTTTGTCCATCATTTTCCTTATTTTCGAAGACAGTTCAAATATAATAAAATTAATGCCAACTACAATGAATTAGCGTTTTATTATTGCTACAGGAAAATAACGCAATAACAAGGCGAAAATTATGAAATATAGCTGTTTTCAGCAGTTGCTCCTATGTTGCCCTATCTTCTGCATCCAAACAGTCGTATATAAATAATTTTTAACCCAGTTAGTAAGTTATTTAACCCGCTAAGTGATCATGCTTTAATAAAATAGGTATCGTGTACGTTTACTATCAAAGCATAGGCTAAATTTATATAAACTGAATTAGGCCTAAAGTATTAAATACTTTAAAACATAAAAAAAGCCGCTGCAAGTGCGGCGGCTTTTATTAAAAGTAAGTAAATTAAAGTTAAAGATACTCAACTTCAATGATTTCGTACTCAACATCGCCTTTTGGAGTTTTAATAGTTACAGCGTCATCCACTGCTTTACCAATTAGCCCTCGAGAAATTGGTGAGTTAACTGAAATTAAGTTATTTTTAATATCAGCTTCATCATCACCTACGATACGATATTTTACTTCTGCATCGGTTTCTACGTTGACAATAGTCACAGTAGTGCCAAAAATAACCTTGCCGGTATCAGGTAACTTTGTCACATCAATGATTTGAACATTCGAAAGTTTCGCTTCAATTTCTTGAATACGACCTTCACAAAAACCCTGTTGTTCACGCGCAGCATGATATTCAGCGTTTTCTTTCAAATCACCGTGTTCACGTGCATCAGCAATATCTGCAACGATTTTAGGACGGGTAACTGTTTTTAATTCGTTAAGTTCTGCGCGAAGTAACTCGGCGCCACGAACTGTCATCGGAATTGATTGCATACTTTTCTCACTTAATCCCAAGGGTGACACATTCACCCTTGGCACATTTCCTTAGTTCAATCGTTGGTGTAGTTCTTGAACTGACGTTACACTGCTACGGTCATCTGCTTGGTTAGCAGTACAGTTAGCAAACGCTGCATTCAAGGTCGTGGTGTAGTTAGTTTTGTGCTGTAAAGCACCACGACGCAACACCTTCGAATCTTCAATCGCTTGGCGACCTTCTGTGGTATTAACGATATAACTGTACTCACCATTTTTGATTCTATCAAGAATGTGAGGACGGCCTTCGAATACTTTATTTACACGACGTACAGCAATACCTGCTTCTTCAAGCGCTACGGCTGTACCGCCTGTTGCATCAATTTCAAAACCAAGATCGGTCATGGTTTTTGCAAGCTCAACAATGCGTGGTTTATCGCTATTACGTACTGATAATAACGCGCGGCCACCGCGTGGTAAAGTATTGCTTGCACCGAGTTGTGCTTTTGCAAAAGCTTCTGCGAATGTATCACCCACACCCATTACTTCACCGGTTGAACGCATTTCAGGACCACGAATAGGATCAACACCTTGAAATTTAGCAAAAGGAAGTACCACTTCTTTTACGCTATAGTAAGGTGGAAGCACTTCTTTAGTGATACCTTGGCTTGCAAGTGATTGACCCGCCATACAACGCGCAGCTACTTTTGCAAGTGGCACACCGGTTGCTTTAGATACAAACGGTATGGTACGTGCTGCACGTGGATTGACTTCGATTAAATAAACTTCACCATCTTTTACTGCAAACTGAGTATTCATCAACCCAACCACACCAAGCTCAAGGGCCATACCCGCTACTTGCTTGCGCATTACGTCTTGTACTTCTTGCGTTAACGAGTGTGCTGGTAATGAACAGGCTGAGTCACCCGAGTGAACGCCCGCTTGCTCAATGTGTTCCATAATACCGCCAATAATCACTTGCTCGCCGTCGCAAACTGCGTCAACGTCAACTTCAATTGCGTTATCTAAGAAACGGTCAAGTAGAACTGGCGCTTCGTTTGATGCAGATACGGCTTCGGTCATGTAACGTCGTAAGTCTTGCTCATCGTATACAATTTCCATTGCGCGACCGCCTAGTACATAAGAAGGACGTACAACGAGTGGGAAACCAATTTCAGCAGATTTAGCTATCGCTTCCTCTGTTGAGGTTACCGTTGCGTTTTCTGGCTGGAGTAAGTTTAAACGATCAACAAGTTGTTGAAAGCGTTCACGGTCTTCTGCACGGTCTATTGCATCAGCCGAAGTACCAATTACAGGCACCCCATTCGCTTCAAGTTCGCGAGCTAGTTTAAGAGGTGTTTGACCACCATACTGCACAATAACGCCTTTAGGCTTTTCAACACGTACAATTTCAAGTACGTCTTCAAGGGTGATTGGTTCAAAGTATAATCGGTCTGATGTGTCATAGTCTGTAGAAACCGTTTCAGGGTTACAGTTAACCATGATTGTTTCATAGCCGTCTTCACGCATTGCAAGCGCCGCGTGTACACAACAATAATCAAATTCAATACCTTGGCCGATACGGTTAGGACCGCCACCGATAACCATTATCTTGTCTTTGTCTGATGGGTTTGCTTCACACTCTTCATCGTAACTTGAGTACATGTAAGCTGTGTCTGAGCTAAACTCAGCGGCACAAGTATCAACACGCTTATACACGGGTACAATGTTTAGTAAGTGACGTTTTTTACGAATTTCAGCTTCAGATACACCGGCAATATCGGCAATACGTGGATCTGCAAACCCTTTACGTTTCAATTTGCGTAAGAAGTCAGCATTTAAACCAGCCATACCTACTTCACTGATTTTTGCTTCATCTTTTAAAATGTCTTCGATTTGCACTAAGAACCAACGGTTAATTTTTGTTAGCTCATATACATCATCAACACTCATACCATGGCGCATCGCATCGGCAATATACCAAATACGCTCAGCACCTGGCTCGCGTAATTCACGAATGATTTTTTCTTTCGCTTTAGGGTCATCAAGTGCCACAATTGGGTTAAAGCCCGTTGCACCTACTTCTAAACCACGAAGAGCTTTGTGTAATGACTCTTGTTGGTTACGACCAATCGCCATTACTTCGCCCACTGATTTCATTTGCGTCGTTAAACGGTCGTTTGCACCGGCAAATTTCTCAAAGTTAAAGCGAGGAATTTTTGTTACTACATAGTCAATTGACGGCTCAAATGACGCTGGTGTTTTGCCACCAGTAATATCGTTTTGTAGCTCATCAAGGGTATAACCTACCGCAAGTTTTGCGGCAATTTTAGCTATTGGGAAACCCGTTGCTTTTGAAGCTAGTGCAGATGAACGCGATACACGCGGGTTCATCTCGATGATCACCATACGACCATCATCTGGGTTAACACCAAACTGTACGTTTGACCCACCGGTTTCAACACCAATTTCACGCAGTACCGCCATAGAGGCATTACGCATTAGCTGATACTCTTTATCAGTTAATGTTTGTGCGGGTGCAACAGTAATTGAATCACCTGTGTGTACGCCCATTGGGTCGAAGTTTTCAATAGTACATACGATGATGCAATTGTCGTTTTTGTCACGTACAACTTCGGTTTCATACTCTTTCCAACCAATGAGGGATTCATCAATCAATAGTTCATTAGTAGGTGAAAGGTCTAAACCGCGCTCACAAATCTCTTCAAACTCTTCCATGTTGTAAGCAACACCACCACCGGAGCCGCCCATGGTGAATGAAGGACGAATAATACACGGTAAGCCAATGCGTGACATTATGTCTTTAGCTTCTTCCATTGAGTGTGCAATTTCAGCGCGTGGGCACTCAAGGCCAATGTTGCGCATGGCTGCATCAAAGCGCTCACGGTTTTCTGCTTTATCAATTGCATCAGCCGTTGCACCAATAAGCTCAACCCCGTGCTTAGCCAGTACTCCGTGTTTGTCTAGTTCAAGCGCACAGTTTAATGCTGTTTGACCACCCATAGTAGGGAGTACAGCATCTGGCTTTTCTTTTTCGATAATTTTTTCAACAACTTCCCAGTGAATTGGTTCGATGTACGTCGCATCGGCCATGTCAGGGTCAGTCATTATTGTTGCAGGGTTCGAGTTAACTAAAATAACTCGATAACCTTCTTCTCTAAGTGCTTTACACGCTTGAGCACCAGAGTAGTCAAATTCACAGGCTTGGCCAATTACAATCGGGCCTGCGCCTAGGATAAGAATGCTTTTTAAATCAGTACGTTTTGGCATTGTTACTCCGGTTAATTTAGTTAGAACGCGCTTGCATCAGTTCGATGAAGTGATCAAATAACGGTGCAGCATCATGTGGGCCTGGGCTTGCTTCTGGGTGACCTTGGAAGCTAAACGCTGGTTTGTCTGTACGATGAATACCTTGCAATGTGCCGTCAAATAATGACTTGTGTGTTGCGCGTAGGTTTGCTGGTAAACTTGCTTCGTCTGCTGCAAAGCCGTGATTTTGCGCAGTGATCATCACTACATCACGGTCTAAGTCTTTCACTGGGTGATTACCACCGTGATGACCAAACTTCATTTTTGCAGTTTTTGCACCTGAAGCTATAGCTAATAATTGATGCCCTAAACAGATACCAAAGATAGGCGTTTCAGCTTCTAAAAACGCTTTAATTGCATCAATGGCATAAGTACATGGCTCTGGGTCGCCTGGGCCATTCGATAAAAAGATACCATCTGGGTTAAGTGCTAATACATCAGCTGCTGAGGTTTGTGCTGGCACTACTGTTAATTTACAACCGCGGTCAACAAGCATGCGTAAAATATTGCGTTTTACGCCAAAGTCATAAGCAACAACGTGAAATTTTTCATCGGTGGCTGATAAGGTTTTAAACCCTTCACCTAATGCCCAACTTGACTCGCGCCACTGAAAATTTTCCTTGGTTGAAACTACTTTTGCTAAATCCATGCCTTTCAAGCCTGGGAAAGCTTTTGCCGCTTCCAGTGCTTTGTTTTCATCTAATTCGTCACCTGCAATAATACACCCGTTTTGTGCGCCTTTATCACGAAGAATACGGGTTAACTTTCGGGTGTCGATGTCTGCAATACCTAAGATGTTACGTTCTTTTAAGTAATCTCCTAACGATTTCTCGCTACGAAAATTACTTACTAGCAGTGGCAAATCACGGATCACTAGGCCTTTAGCCCAGATTTGATTCGCTTCTTCGTCTTCGCTGTTAGTACCCGTATTACCGATATGTGGGTACGTCAAAGTTACGATTTGTTCCGCGTATGAAGGGTCTGTCAAAATTTCTTGATAACCAGTCATTGACGTATTGAATACTACTTCACCGGCTGATATGCCGTCAGCACCGATTGCAGTACCGCGAAACACTGTGCCGTCTTCTAGGACTAACAGAGCGGATTTAGTCAAGTTAAACCTCCTAACAGTAAAAAACGGGCGTAAAGTCATTTGCTCTACTACCCGCTTAAGCGATTGGAAACACGCATTTATTAATTTTTGGCAAATTGAGACTATTCTATAGTATTTTGCCTTTTAGATCTAACCCTAATTATTAAAACAGCTAAAACAGGCACTATTAACTAAATACTGACTCAAACAGCCAAAAACACAAGTAAACTACTTCAAGTCAAGCACATCTTGCATATCATAAAGTCCTGCGGGTTTGTTTTTTAACCACGCTGCAGCTCTTATAGCACCTAATGCAAAGGTCATTCTTGAGCTTGCTTTATGAGTTAATTCAAGCCTTTCACCGGAAGTTGCGAAATAAGCGGTATGTTCACCTACTATGTCTCCACCACGAATGACTGAATAACCAATCTCATTTTGAGACTTTTCATTTTTAACTTGGCTACGATCAAACACAGCGGCATCATCATGGTCCCACCCTTTAGCATCTGCAATTGCTTCACCAATAGCAAGCGCCGTACCCGATGGCGCATCGATTTTATGACGATGGTGAGCTTCAAGTATTTCAATATCTAAATCATCACCAAACTTAGTCGCTGCGGTTTGTACTAAGCTAAGCATTACATTAACACCCACGCTATAATTACGTGCAAATACAATCGGGATCTGTTTAGCTGCCTGCTCAAGTGTTTCCATATCACTTGCACCTAACCCCGTAGTACCAATCACCATTGGAATATTGTTTTTTACGGCATTTTGTAAATGGTTACGCATGCCTTCAGGTAGCGTAAAATCAATTAATACATCAATATTATTTAGCTGCCCTTCATCACTAAAAGTAATGTCGGATTTTACAGCGCTATTTACTTCGTTTACAGCGAGGCCTAATAAAGATGAACTTGCTCTTACGTAAGCGGCGCTTAATTGTGAATTATTTTTATTTGTTGCAGCTTCTAATAATGCCTGCCCCATTCGGCCATTAGCTCCAAATATACCAATTTGGTTCATACTGTTACCTTATCTGTTGTTATTTATACTCAAGCCACATCATGATGCGAGCGTCGTTGTAATTAAATCTTTTTAAACACACGTTTTAAGTGCTTTAGAGGAACTGACTTCCTACGTTTTTACTTATTCTTAAAAGGACTTCCATTATTGCAAAGTAACGCCTTGATATTAAGCCCCTGTGAAACGCCGAATTCTGCATCTTGAGGTTACTTGGTTACATAAGCTAGATTTTATCTAAAACTCATGTAATAGTCGGGAAAGCTTTATAATAAAACCACCTTAACTTTACAAAAACAATAATAACAGATAGCCTTTGCATTTAGCCATCTATACATTTAAACTTCTCACCTTGCGCTGATTTGTCTTTGACTTGCGGGCGCTGTTGACACTCTTTTCAGTGAAAAGAACACAACTGAATTCAGCTAAAAAAGGGAAGTTTTGGCTGTAATATACCCAAACCACCTCAAGATGCAGAATTCAGCGTTTCACAGGGGCTTAATATCAAGGCGTTACTTTGCAAGAATGGCAATCCCTTTTAAGAAGTAACAACAATGAGAGTAACTGCCTGTGAAACGCCCAAAGGGTTGGTTTAAAAGCGATTTATACTGCATTATTGATTTTAACAATAGAACCACTATTATTTGCAATCAATGCCTTGCCTAAATCGCTTTTAATTCCAACTGAAACTCGCATCTAGGGGTGGCTTGGGTATAAATGTTATCTAACGAGGAATATGATGCAGCCATCATTTAATAAAACCCAAGCAAAGCTTTCTTTGCTGCCATTAGTTACCTTTGTTGCGCTATTTTTAGGCGCCGGATTGTATTTGCAATCACAAGGGGTTGATTACGCTTTTTATCAATTGCCTGCGCCCGTAGCTATTCTACCCGCCATTATGCTGGCGTTCTTTTTAAATAAAAACACGATCAATCACAGTGTCGAAACTTTTATTAAAGGAGCAGGCCACAGCAATATTATCACCATGTGCTTAATATACCTGTTAGCCGGTGCGTTCTCAGCTGTAGCAAGTGCCACAGGCGGTGTTGATGCAGTCGTTAACGCAGGTTTATCACTTATTCCACCTAGCTTATTATTACCGGGGCTATTTTTAATTGCTGGGGTGGTTTCGACGGCGATGGGAACTTCAATGGGTACCATTGGGGCAATTGGACCAATTGCTTATGCGGTATCAGTCAAAACAGGTATTGATCCTGCGCTTATGGCCGGTACGATTGTTTCAGGCGCGATGTTTGGTGATAACTTATCGATTATTTCTGATACCACCATCGCTGCCACCCGCACCCAAGGTTGTGAAATGAAAGATAAATTCCGTGAGAACTTAAAAATAGCTCTCCCTGCTGCTGCACTAACCATTGCCTTATTATTCTTTTTAACACCTGAGGCACAAGCAGTGGACACCAGTGATTACAACATTTGGCTAGTACTGCCTTATGCCTTTATTTTAGTACTTGCAGTGATGGGCTTTAACGTATTTGTGGTGCTATTTAGCGGTATTATTTTTGCCGCATTTGTAGGGTTCGCTTTTGATTACCAAGGTGGCAGCTTTGTAAAAGATATTTATAAAGGTTTTACCGATATGCAAGAAATATTTTTACTGTCAATGTTTATTGGTGGCTTATCGGAGTTTATTCGTATTAATGGTGGCCTTGATTACATCGCAAATAAAATTCAAGCAATTACAAAGATCATCGCTAAATGGCACCGTAAAGTGGCTGACCAACTCGGTATTGCTGCATTAGTAATGACCAGTAATGTGTGTATTGCTAATAACACCGTGTCAATTATTGTAGCAGGCCCTATTGCTAAAAAGCTTGCTGGTGATGGTAAAATCACAGGTAAGCGATCTGCAAGTTTACTGGATATTTTTGCCTGTGTAACGCAAGGCTCACTCCCTTATGGCGCACAAGCTCTACTGCTTGGTGCAACGTTTAAAATAAGCCCATGGGAAGTATCAACATCTTCTTACTATTGCTTTATTTTAGCCTTTACTGCAGTAACGGTTATTTGTTTACGAAGAAATAAAGCTTAATCCAACTAATACTGCAAAGCACTGTAGTAAGTGCTTTGCAGTAACCTTTCACTGCCCTTTGCATATCTAATAATCTATAAATCAATCTATACATGCACGTTTGCAGCAAATAAAAATTTTATGGTTCTAGCTCCCTAGAGTTAATTTCAACCTTACTCCCTCCTTTGCAAGTTATCCTTATATGAAATCAAAATATTAATTACCCTATTGGTATGACCAAAAGTTTTATAGTAAAACCTAATTGGTATGGTTGATTTGAATAATTGGTATGTTATATTTTGTTAACGAATGTCACACACAATATACACACGCAATTTATAAAGAGACCAGTATGAATAAAAATCGACTTAGACAACTATCTTTTTACGGCGCTATTTTACCCCTTTCTTTAACTGCTATCGTTGCTTGCTCTAGTAGTGAAACGCAAGTCAGTGACCAATCAACAGCTGATAACACAAACCAATCTGTGCCTGCTGATAAATTTGATCTTAGTAACTGGAAAATTACCGTACCAATCGACAAAGACAAAAATGGTAAAATTGACGAAATTGATGTGAAAGAAATACAAACCTATTCACACCCTGATTTCTTTTATCTAGATGACCAAGGTGGCATGGTATTTACTAGCCCAAACAAAGCAATTACTACCGCTACATCAAGTAATACCCGCAGCGAATTAAGGCAAATGCTCCGCGGCACAAATACTAAAATAAAAACAAAGAGTGCTGGTAATAATTTTGCTTTGGCTGCACATCCTTTATCCGAGCGTTTTGGAGCAGTAGGCGGTAAAATGTCTGCGACTTTAAAAGTTGATCATGTTTCAAGCCATGCGGGTCACCCTGATAAACCACCTGCTTATAGTGTTGTTGTTGGACAAATCCACGCCGGCAAAGACAAAGCTTTAATAGCTAAAAATTTAGGTTTTGGGTCGGGAAATGAGCCAATCAAAATCTACTATAAAAAATGGCCTGATCATAAAACTGGTTCGGTGTTTTGGAACTATGAGCGTAACTTAGCTAAAGATGATCCAAACCGCATCGATATTGCCTACCCTGTATGGGGTAATACATGGGAAAATTCTGCTATGCCAGGTGAAAAAGGTATCGCACTAGGTGAAGAGTTTAGTTACGAGATAAATGTTCATCAAAGTACTATGTATTTAACGTTTACAGCACCAGATAAACCAACAGTAAAGTACAGCGTTGATTTATCTAACAACATTGACCCTAAAGGTAATGTTGACCAGCACGATCATCGTTTAGGTTACACCGCCGATTCGCTTTACTTTAAAGCTGGTGGATATAACCAGTGTAGTACTAAAGATGCCCCCGGTGTCTGGTACACAGCTTGCCCTGGTACTGGAAATTGGGCAACAGATAAAGCCAATGGTAATTACGCACAAGTCACGTTCTCTAAATTACTACTAGGCCCAAGTGAGGCACCTAAGCAATAATGTTATTAGTTTCTCCCTACTAACACTTAAAAAGCCTGTGAACAAATG